>JBEGOG010000363.1:0-2867 GCA_041182125.1 Pseudomonadota bacterium | reverse complement strand
GGATTTGTCCATGGGGTGCTCAACACCGACAATATGAACGTCACAGGCGAGAGCTTCGATTACGGTCCCTATCGCTTCTTGCCCTACAATGACCCTAACTTTGTCGCCGCCTATTTCGACCAGAACGGGCTCTATCGGTTTGGCCGTCAGCCGCAGGCGGTGCTCTGGAGCCTCAAGCAACTGGCCGGATGCCTGACTGATCTGGCCGATGAGGCCGACCTCGCTGAGGTGCTCAATGGCTATGCTGTGACCTATCGCGAGGCCCTGTGCGACGCCATGTTCGCACGGCTGGGGATCAAGCGCCGAGGCGATGAGCGCGACCCGGCGCTGGTCAATGCCGCCTTCCAAGCCTTGGGCGAGGCTGATCCTGCCCTGCGCTGGGAGCCCTTCTTCTTTGATTGGTTTGCGGGGGCAGCCTCTGAGGCGCGGGCCATGGCCGGGGTGCGGGCCAGCCTCTATACAGGCCCGGCGTTCCAAGCCTTTCGGTCTGCCTTGGCCGGATTTGAGCCGGATCGTCCCGAACGGCTCAGCCACGCGATATTCGAGGCGGATGAGCCGCAAGAATTGCTGATCGACGAGATCGAGGCGATTTGGAGCGCGATCGCTCAGTCTGATGATTGGAGTCCGCTGTCGAGAAAGCTGGAATCCATCGCCCTCACCGGAGAGGCGCGGCTTTAGGGCCTAGGCCAAGCACCAATCTAAAACCCGTGCTAGGGTCTTATGGTGGGACTGTGGAACCAATGTTCCGAAAATAATGCACAAAACGAAGGTCAAACCTCTGACCATAAGCCCCCCGGGTCACAGTTTTATTTTTGTTACAATGAGCATTGTAACGTTAGGTCGCCGAAATCAAGAACCATTCGGCTCTGGTCATCGGCGCAAATCATGCTCTTATCGTCGATAGATTGAGGCGCTTTGGTGCGCCCGCGGTAGAATGGGATTGGGCTGCCACAGCCTGCGTGTTGGCCCTGCAAGCCTTCGGGACGGACTGGTCCAGCGTTTTGGCGCTGGTGGTTTTAAGGGCCTCTATTCGATTGTCTCCGTGATTGGCTTTGCCCTGATCATCTGGGGCTATGGCCTAGCCCGCGCGACCCCAACCTTGGTTTGGCTTCCGCCGGTGGCGACACGCCATATCGCCATCCTGCTAATGTTGCCCGCCCTGATCCTGATGGTTGCGACCTATGTCCCCGGTAATGTTCTGAAGGCTAAGCTGCACCACCCGATGGTCCTATCGGTCAAGGTTTGGGCGCTCGCGCACCTGCTCAGCAACGGCAATTTAGCTGATATCTTGCTGTTCGGGTCGTTCCTGATCTGGGCTGTCCTCGCCTTCCGCGCCGCGCCTTCCGCGCCGCCCGCCAGCGCGACCGTGCCAATCCCACCGAGGCGGTGCCGTCCAAGCCGCTTGGCCTCATCTTGACCCTCGTGCTCGGCACCGGCGCCTGGGCAGCCCTCATCATGGGCGGCCACCGCCTCTTGATCGGCGTCAGCCCGTTTGGGGGGTAGTCCAAGGTGTGATGCTTTGATGCCTCGATCGGGTTCTATTGCGGTCCTAAGAATTATGAGTTTGAGGTCAGTAGTTCTCCAAGATGTTTGGCTTCATTTTGGGGCAAACTGAAGCCGAGCCAACCAAATCCAGGGTGCCTGATGGCTAGCGTAACTGTAAGGTTATCTTCAGTTATTCCGAGATGCCAAGCCGGATCATCGATTGCCGGCAGTCTTGGATTGACGTCTAGGCGCGGCGGTACTCTGTCAGACATCTGCTGTCGGATGTCGCCAAGCCGATGAATGATTTCATCCAGTTCGGGCGCACTCAGTCCTAGATACCCTGAAGATTCGCCATCGGTAACAATCTCAAGGACCGCAATCTGATGGTCCTCGGTGATTGCGGTCACTAATTGTCGCTTTTCCATGTCTCACTCAGCCATTGCAGATGCTGATGCAGAGTGCTACCTAAAAGCGTAAACTTCAAACTAATTTTCTCGCCGAGGCTGTGTTAGCTAAAGAGGATTCTTGAATCTTAGTCGAACCATTACCGATGGTGCCCGTTACCAATCACTTTTGAAATCCTCGGCATTGATTGGTCTGTGGCGTCCCGTTGACCCCCGGTTTAGGAAACCGGTGCTCTGTCCGGCTGAGCTAACGGGACCCACGGTGGCGGTGTAGCATCGTGGGGGGCGGCTGCCAACCTAGCCGATTAGGCCTGCCGCCCAAGGATCGCCGACCTTTTGCTCCAGCGCGATTTTCAGCTTCTTCATGGCGTGATGCTCGATCTGGCGCACCCGCTCCTTGGAGATGCCGAGGACCTTGCCGAGGGTTTCGAGGGTTTCAGGTTCCTCGATCAGGCGGCGTTGACGCACAATGTTCATCTCACGTGGGGTCAGGGTGTTGAGGGCTTCCTGCAGCAGGTTTGAGCGCGTGGCATCGTCACGTTTGTTCATGACCACGGTCTCTGGAAGCTCAGCCTCGTCCTTCAGAAAATCTTGCCATTCGCCTTCGCCTGCCTCGACTAGGGGGGCGTTGAGGGACCGGTCACCGGTCGACAGACGCGAGGCCATGGCGTCGACTTCGCGCTCATCAACGGCCAATTCCTTGGCAATGAAGGCGCGGCTTTCGGGGGACAGGCCCTGGCCACCGACATCGTTCAGAACAGCGCGTAGGCGGCGCAGATTGAAGAACAGCGACTTTTGCGCCGCTGTCGTGCCCGTGCGGACAATCGACCAGTTGCGCAGGATATAGTCTTGGATCGAAGAGCGGATCCACCAGGAGGCGTAGGTGGAGAAGCGGACCTCGCGCTCGGGCTCGAACCGTGCTGCGGCCTGCATCAGGCCAACATTGCCCTCCTGCACCAGGTCGCTCATCGGCAGGCC
>JBEGOG010000362.1:0-2931 GCA_041182125.1 Pseudomonadota bacterium | reverse complement strand
TCATCGCCGGGTAGAGCTAAGGCCAGATTGTCGTGGTGCCAAGCCCTGTTCAGCGTTCAAGGCCTCTCGACATTGACGACAACCACGCCATGATCCCCTTCAAACATAGGGTCCTTGAGGAAAAAAACAGCATGACCACCAATTGGCCGACCAACAAACAATGGATTTTGCGCAAGCGCCCCGAGGGCGACATCAGTGCCGAAGATCTGGACCTCATCGATGCGCCCGTGCGCGACCTTGAGGACGGCGAAGTTCTGGTCCGCAACATCTATCTGTCGCTCGACCCGACCAACCGCATCTGGATGAGCGATCAGGATCAGTATCTGCCGCCGGTGGAGCTGGGCGAGGTCATGCGCGGTGGGACCATTGGCGTGGTCGAGGCCTCGCGCTCAAACCGCTATCAGCCCGGCGATCTGGTCAATCCTGGCCTTGGTGGCTGGCAGGCCTATACGATTGGGCACGAAGATGCCGTCAATCCGGTGCCAAGCCTTCCCGGCATTCCGCTGACCGCCTTTATGAGCGTCCTTGGGGCCACGGGCCTGACCGCCTATTTCGGCCTGATGGATATTGGCAAGCCACAGCCCGGCGAGACTGTCGTGGTCTCTGCCGCTGCGGGGGCGGTCGGCTCTATCGTTGGCCAGATCGCCAAGCTCAAGGGCTGCCGGGTCATTGGCATTGCCGGGGGTCCAGACAAGTGCCGCTGGCTGGTCGAGGAACTCGGCTTTGACGGGGCCATCGACTATAAGAACGAGGATGTCGGCGCGGCCCTAGACCGGCTTTGCCCCAATGGTATCGACGTCAATTTCGAAAATGTCGGCGGCAAGATCATGGATGCGGTCTTTACCCGCATGAACCTCAATGGCCGCATGGCGCTCTGCGGCATGATCTCGACCTACAACCATGACGGCCTCGTCGCGGGACCTGCCGATTTCGCCCATACGCTGATGAAGCGCATCCTGATCAAGGGCTTTATCGTCATCGACTATCTGCCGCGCGCGGCTGAAGCCTTCGCCGAGCTGGCCCCTTGGGTCATGGAAGGCAAGATCAAGTGGAAGGCCCACGCCGTCGACGGGCTGGAAAATGCCGCCGAAGCGGTCAAGCGCCTCTTTACCGGCGATCATGACGGCAAGCTGCTGATCCGCATTTCGCCTGAGCCCTAAGAGGTCCCCGTGCCCGCCTATTTTGAACAACGCCTTCATCACCACCTTCGCCCCCGGATGGCACAGCGACGAGGGTGCGCCCGATGCGATGGTCTATGCCCTATGGGCGCGGCTGGATGGTCAGGCCAGTAAGGATTGGCCCCAGACCAAGCGGCTGGCGGTCGACGCCCTGCGCTGGGCCCGCAACCCTCCGCACGGCGAACTGCTCCGGGGCCGGATGACCATCTTGGGCAAGGACCCCGTCGGCGACGCCAAGGGCATCGTCATTGCCCAGCATGATCTGTTGGACGAGGGCGGGCGGCTGGTGTTCTCGTGCCTGACCCGCAGCCTGTTCGCCTGCCAACCAGACTGAACGAAAAAGGGGGATGGCCAAAACCATCCCCCTCAATCTTTTAGCCCGTTAAGTTTTTAAGGCTTAAGCTTGGGCCTGTTCTGCTGCGTTACGTACCAGAACCTTAGTGATCAGCTTGTCCCAGCCCAGCAAGGACACCAGGTGCGCATAGATTTGCGACAGGGCGCCATTGTCACGCAGGGCCATGAACTTGTCCTGCGGCAGAGCAAGAAGCTTTTCTTCCGAGACGGCGAAATATTCGGCCACCACTTGCGGATCGCCGACCGAGCCATCTTCATTGCGCGGATTGAACAGGGCCTGACGGGTTTCGAACAGGTCCAGATCCTTTAGGATGGCGACGAAATTGTCCGTGCGCTGACGCTCGGCTTCAAAGTCGTTACAGAACTGGATGCAGCCGGTCGTATATTCGGTGGGCTCACCATTTTCGAACATCGGAACGTCCGCGCCTTCGGCCAGCAGGCTCGAAGCCCGGTCGATACAGACGATCAGGCGTTCACCCTTGTCGTCGCCGGCCAGCACGAAGGGATAGCGGCGGATATAGGCGGGCAGATAGGCGTCGGGCTCGACCGAACCGTCGGCGCTGATGAACAGGTTGGTGCCCTGAGACACGCCCATCACGGCCAGAGGCTGATAGCCTTCACCGGCAAAGATGATCGGATAGGCAATGGCGGCTGGCGCAAATTCCGTCACCGTCAAGGGGACGACATTGGTGTTGGCCGCAAAGCCAAAGGGCTTATCGACCGTACGCAGGCCGAGCTTGCCGTGGGTATCGCGGCTCAGGGGTTCAGGCTTCCCAGTGATTTCGGATCCCTGGGGCAGTGACGTGGTTTCCATAGGTGACGGCTCTGTCAAAAAGAGGGAAGCGCCCGGATTGGACGCAAGATTCGGGCGTGAACCCACTTGGACTTGTCCGCGCTTCTAGCCGATCATGGGCCAAGCGGCAATGCGGGCTTGATTGACGGCGCGCGAGGTGCGTTGATTGTCGCCAAAAGATGACTCTCAATCGCACCCAAGGAGGCCGCCATGTCCATTTCCTACCCCGCCATATTGGATCTCAAGACCGAGGGTCAGGCCTTTTCCTGGGGTGATCGCGAAACCATGCTCTATGCGCTTGGCATCGGCATGGGCACCGACCCTATGAACGCCGATGAGCTGCCCTTCGTCTATGAGAACAACCTCAAGGCCGTCCCGACCCAGGCCACCGTCGCCGCCTGGGGCGCAGGTCCGATGGGCAAGACCGGCATCAACTATCTGATGGTCGTCCATGGCGAGCAGTCCGTGACCTTCCACAAGCCCATGCCGACCGAAGCCTCCATCACCGCCGACAGCCGCATTGTCGGGGCCTATGATAAGGGACCGGGCAAGGGCGCGGTGATCTATACCGAAACGGTCCTGAAGGACGCCAAGACGCACGAAGCC
>JBEGOG010000361.1:0-2603 GCA_041182125.1 Pseudomonadota bacterium | reverse complement strand
CCCTTACGCGCAGGGGGAAGGGACCCGCTGGATGTCTGCTTTTGCGGGGGGCGCTGTGGAGAGGATCGTGGATGAAAACCCCCACTCCCAACCCTCTCCCCCTCAAGGGGGGAAAGGGCTAAACCCCGTCCATCAAATCGGCGAAACGCTGGAAGATGTAGAGGGAATCTGTCGGTCCGGGGGAGGCTTCGGGGTGGTGCTGTACGCTGAAGACCGGTTTGCCGGTTAGGGCGATACCGGCATTGGTGCCGTCGAACAGCGAGACATGGGTCTCTTCGACGCCTGCGGGCAGGCTGTCGCGGTCCACCGTAAAGCCGTGATTCATCGAGACGATCTCGACCTTGCCGGTGGTCAGGTCCTTGACCGGGTGGTTGGCCCCGTGGTGGCCTTGGTCCATCTTGGCGGTCTTGGCACCGAGGGCCAGCGCCAGCATCTGGTGGCCGAGGCAGATGCCGAAGACCGGCTTGCCGCTGGCGACCAAGGCTTGGATTTCAGGCACGGAATAGTCGCCGGTCGCCGCCGGATCGCCGGGACCGTTGGACAGCATGATGCCGTCCGGATTGCGGGCCAGAATGTCTGCGGCGCTGGTGTCTGCCGGAACGACCGTGACATGGGCGCCGATGCTGGTCAGGGCCCGCAGGATGTTGCGCTTGACGCCATAGTCGATGACCACGACCTGATATTTGGGTTGCCCCGCCTTGGCATAGCCCTCTGGCCAGGTCCAAAGCCCCTCGTCGAAGGTAAAGGGCTGACGGCAGCTGGCCTCCTTGGCCAGATCCAGACCGACAATGCCACTCCAGGCCTTGGCCTTGGCGACCAGAGCCTCAAGGTCGAACACGCCGTCAGGGCTGTGGGCGATGACCCCGTGCGGCATGCCCTTGTCGCGGATGACGCGGGTCAAGGCGCGGGTGTCGACCCCAGCCAGACCGACCACGCCGCGCTTGGCCATCCATCCGGCCAGATCGCTCTCTGAGCGCCAATTGGCAGGCGGTGTGGGAACATCTCGGAAGATCGCGCCGCGGGCCGCGGTCACCGCGCCTTGGCCGAACTCTTCAAGGTCTTCGCCATTGACGCCGACATTGCCGATATGGGGGAAGGTGAAAGCCACGATCTGAGCCATGTAGGACGGATCGGTGAGGATCTCCTGATAGCCGGTCATGGCCGTATTGAAACAGACCTCGCCCAGAGCGTCGCCGACGGCGCCGACCCCGATCCCTTGCAGGACCGTTCCATCGGCCAGAACCAGAACGCCCGTTGCGCCAGACATCAGCTTTGCGGTCATGTATCAAGCGCCTCCGGTTGCGACTGGGCACGGCAATGGGCGGCCAAACGGTCGTCCTGGGCACGGCAATGGGCGGCCAAACGGTCGTCCTGACGGGCACTATGTCATGGAATCGGCAGGAAAGCGCCCCGCCGGACAAACGGAGGCGTTACTAGGGGCGAGGCGGCCTCTGGTCAAGCCATGACGAGGCCAATCGACTGTTCTATAGAGGCGGCAACAGGTAAAAGGCTTCCCCATGACCATCACCACAGTCGGCATCGATGCTGACGATACGCTTTGGCACAATGAGACGGTGTTTCGGCTGACTCAGGCGCGGTTTGCCGATCTGTTGAAGCCTTGGGCCGATCAGGACCATCTGCTGGAGCGGTTGGCGGCGATGGAGCGCAAGAACCTTCAGTTCTATGGCTACGGCATCAAGGGCTTTACCCTGTCGATGCTGGAGACGGCCTTGGAGCTGACCGGCGGCGACATCCCAGCAGCGGTCACCCGCGAGGTGCTCGCCGCTGGCCGCGAAATGCTGTCCCATCCGGTCGAGCCCTTGCCCGGCGTCGAAGGTGCCCTTGCGGCTCTGTCGGCGCGCTGGCGGCTGGTCCTGATCACCAAGGGCGATCTGTTCGACCAAGAAAATAAGCTGGCGAGGTCAGGTCTTGGCGAGTTGTTCCATGCGGTCGAGGTGGTGTCGGAAAAGACGGCGGATTGCTACAGCGCCATCTTCAATCGTCATGGGCCGGGAGCAGACCGCGCCGTTATGGTCGGCAATTCGGTCAAGTCCGATATTCTGCCGCCAATCGCGGCGGGCGCCTGGGCCGCCTATATCCCCTATGTCATGACCTGGGCCCATGAGGTCGCCGACCCGCCGGTGGACCATCCGCGCTATGTGCAACTGGCCTCAATTTCTGAGGTGCCCGATTGGGTGGCCATGGTCGAGCGTCTGATGGCCGAGGGGGGGTGCAGCCCGGCGCAAGCGGCGCTATAGTCTCGCCGTGCGCTTTGATGACCGCTTCCTTGATGAGATCAAGTCCCGCCTTCGCCTCTCCGATGTGATCGGAAAAACGGTGAAGCTGCGGCGGCAGGGGCGTGAATATGCGGGCCTGTCACCTTTCACCAAGGAAAAGTCACCGTCCTTTTTCGTCAATGATGACAAGGGCTTCTACCATTGTTTTTCGAGCGGAAAACATGGCGACCTGATCAGCTTCCTGCAAGAAACCGAACGGCTGAGCTTCATGGAGGCGGTCGAACGGCTGGCCGCCGAGGCAGGCGTGCCCTTACCCGCTCAAGACCCGCAAGCCATTCAGAGGGAAAAACAGCAGCAGTCCCTAAC
>JBEGOG010000360.1:0-2789 GCA_041182125.1 Pseudomonadota bacterium | reverse complement strand
TCCGAAGGCTCGCCCTATGCCGCCATCGCCGACGAGGCCCGCCGCTTCTATGGCGTACAGTTCCATGCCGAGGTGGCCCACACCCCCAACGGCGCCAAGATCCTGCGCAACTTCACCCACGGCATTGCGGGCCTTTCGGGCGACTGGACCATGGCCTCTTTCCGCCGTGAAATGGTCGAGAAGATCCGCGCTCAGGTCGGTGACGGCAAGGTGATCTGTGGCCTGTCCGGCGGCGTTGACAGCTCCGTCGCCGCCGTTCTGATCCACGAGGCCATCGGCGAGCAACTGACCTGCGTCTTCGTCGATACGGGCCTTCTGCGCCATAATGAGGCCGAGCAGGTGGTGAGCCTCTTCAACGAGCACTACAAGATCCCCCTGATCCACGTGAACGCCAAGGACACCTTCTTGGGGCAATTGGCCGGGGTCAGCGATCCAGAGGTCAAGCGCAAGACCATTGGCCGTCTGTTCATCGAAATTTTCGACGCCGAAGCTGCCAAGATCGACGGCGCGGCATTCCTGGCCCAAGGCACCCTCTATCCCGACGTGATCGAGAGCGTTTCGGCGCGCGGCGGTCCATCGGCGGTGATCAAGAGCCATCACAATGTCGGCGGTCTGCCAGACTTTATGAAGCTCAAGCTGGTCGAGCCCCTGCGCGAACTCTTCAAGGACGAGGTGCGAGTCCTGGGCGTCGAGCTGGGTCTGGCCCCGGCCTTTGTCGACCGCCACCCGTTCCCCGGACCGGGCCTGGCCATCCGCATCCCCGGCGAAATCACCCCCCAGAAGGTAGCGACCCTGCAACAGGCCGACGCCATCTATCTGGAAGAGATCCGCAAGGCCGGTCTCTATGACAAGATTTGGCAGGCCTTTGCCGTGCTCGTGCCGGTCAAGACCGTCGGCGTCATGGGCGATGCGCGCACCTACGAAGACGTTCTGGCCCTGCGCGCCGTCACCTCCACCGACGGCATGACCGCCGACTTCTTCGAATTCCCCTGGGAGGTCCTCGGCCGCTGCGCCACCCGGATCATCAACGAGGTCCGAGGCGTCAACCGCGTGGTCTATGACGTGACCAGCAAGCCGCCTGGGACGATTGAGTGGGAATAGGGCCGATGACCGACACGGACACCGCCGTTCGCATGGCCGAGCTTGAATCGCGCCTTGCCGAGCAGGACCGGATGATCGCCGATCTAAACGAGATGGTGATTGCCCAGTGGCGCAAGATCGACGGTCTGGAACGCAAGTTCGGCGCAAGTTCGGCGAACTGCGTGACGAGATGGACACAGCCGCCCTGACCCGGGCTGGCGCGACGGACACACCGCCGCCGCACTATTGATGAAGTGCCGTAGGTCTGGGGACTGATGACGCTCGTTTCCAGGAGCAGGGGCGGGGGCGTCAACCGCGCGGTCTATGACGTGACGCGCAAGCGGCTGGAGACTATTGAGTGAGGGTTGGGGGTAGCCGATCTAGTCCCGAGCTGTAGCAGTCTGGTCTGGATTTGGGGTTCAGACCTGTCCACGAGAAACCTAGGCCCCAATTGCATCCCATCTAAGCCTTACTGACCCTGTTCCAGAATATCGCGCAGGAAGTCTAGGTGGCGCTCGAAGGCTCGGCGACCGTCTTTGGTCAGGCTGGCGCGGGTTCGCGGTTTTTTCCCCACGAAATCCTTTTCGATCTGAATATAGCCAGCCTTTTCCAAGGTTACGAGGTGGCCGCCGAGATTCCCATCCGTCGCGCGCGAAAGCGCTTTCAACTGCTTGAAGTCAAGCCGCTCGTCCGCGGATAGCGGATAAAGCGCAGCCATGAGCCTTAACCGCGTGGATTGATGAATGACCTCGTCCGCTTCCATCTGCGTTAGGCCCTACGGAGCCAAAGGCCAGCTAGGATTAGGGCACCGCCACCGTTCACGGCCATCCACAGATAGAAATGCGGCGGTTGTGTTAAGCCGACCAACATCGAAACCATGACTATGACTGCGCCAAGCCCAAAGATGCGCGCGCCGCGCCAAACGCCCCAAGCCATATATATGCTGCCGACCACCAATGTAAAAAAGGCAGTCACCAGTTCCGTCGACTGAACTTTTAGTAAGACTGCGGCGGCTACGGCGCTGCCGATCGCGACGAACAGGGTAGCAAGATAACGCCATTGCATTCGCTGTGCACCCGTTATTCGGGTACCAATATAAATTGAGCCCACGATGCCGACCAGATCACCAGCCATCCATAAACGGCCTGCCAAATGCGGCCATCGATCACAGCAAACATTGACTATGAACCACACCAAGCCCCACAGGATAAGCATCGGACCGGCCGCTCGGTAGCCTTGAAGGATGGATGAGCGGTCCGTGACATGCGCGATATCTTTCAGTGCGTGTTCAGCGTCTTGTGGTGTGATCGTCATGAGTTCCTCCTTACAGTTTGCTGCGGTGTTTGACCTAGGCATGGTCTTAAAGTCTAAAGCCCCTCTGGCGCTCAATGCTGAACGGTCCCGATATGGGCGCAAAGCCATCCCAAAGCGCGATCTTCATTCGATAAGAGCACCCTGCAACTTCATGATACTCTGTATCGCAGAGTACTATGAGGTGCAAGCGTCTTTCATGTTGGGCATCAATCGCGCGGTTCATGACGTAATCAGCAAGCCACCGAAGCCGATTTAGGGGTGTGCTCTAAGGATAAGGCTTCTCAGATCCCCACTTCGTGGGGGATGATCCCACAAGGGACAACGCGATTCTGGGGGCGGCAATGACGGGTATGGAAATTTTGAAGCCAGTGGTCGCGCTGGCGATCTGGACGATG
>JBEGOG010000359.1:0-2794 GCA_041182125.1 Pseudomonadota bacterium | reverse complement strand
GGGCGGCAAGCGACTGTTCCTGATCAGCACCGGCACCGGCCTTGCCCCGTTCCTCAGCGTTGCGCGCGATCCGGAAACCTATGAGCGCTTCGAGCAGGTGATTGTCGTCCACACGGTGCGCGAAGTGGCCGAGCTGGCCTATCGCGACCTGTTCGAGAAGGACATTTTCGACGATGAGCTGGTCGGCGAGCAGGCCAGGACTCAGCTTGTCTATTACCCCACCGTCACCCGCGAGCCCTTTGAGCGTCCGGGCCGGATCACGGACCGCGCCGCCAGCGGGGAACTGTTCCGCGACCTGGGCATTGATCGGACGACCTTCGATGCCACCGAAGACCGGGCGATGATCTGTGGCAGCATGGCCATGATCAAGGATGTGGCGGCGATGTTAGAGGCCCACGGTCTGGTCGAGGGCTCTAATGCTGAGCCCGGCGACTTCGTCATTGAGCGGGCGTTCGTGGGCTAAGGCCCGCTACTCGGTATCCCGGACCACTTTCAAGACCGCCTCGCCATAGCGATCCAGCTTGCCTTGGCCGACGCCGCCGGTTTTGGCCAGGGCCGCAGGCGTGGTCGGGCGGCCGCTGGCAATGTCCAGCAGAGTTCTGTCATGGAAAATGACATAGGGCGGCACATGCTGACGCGCGGCCTCTGACTTTCGCCAGTTGCGCAAGGCCTCGAACAGGGCGCGGTCGTGGATCGGTACCTCCAGAGAGGCGCCGCCCATCCGGGTCTGACGGGTCTTGCCGCCGCGTGAGGGGGCCTCTTCGACCAGCTTGCGCAACATCACCCGCCGCTCACCGCGATAGACCGCCCGCACGCCCTCGGCATCGCCTAGCCGGATGAGGGGCCGGCCATCATTGGGGTCTTCGGCCAACAGCCCTTCGAACAGAAGCTGATCCATCAGGTCGCGCCAGGCCACGGCGCTGAGGTCCTTGCCAATACCAAAGGTGGTCATGCTGACCTCGGCGGCGTCAGGGTCCTTGGTCTTGCCCAACAGATGGTCGATGGCCCGGCCCCGGCCATAGCGCCCGCCCAGCCGATGGACCGCTGAGAGGGCCTTTTGCGCCGCCTCGGTGGCATCGACCCCGACGGGCGGTGACAGGCACAGATCACAGACGCCGCAGGGCTCGGCCCCGGTCTCACCAAAATAGCGGCGCACAGCGGCGGCGCGGCAGGCCATACCGTCAAGCATGGCATAGAGCTGGCGCAGCTTGCGGCCCTGCACCTGCTTGACCGCCTCATCGACATCTCGCCCTTGGCTGCGGCGCAGGGCCCAGGCCATGTCCGAGGAGCCATAGAGGGTGATCCCCTCGGCGGGGTCGCCGTCGCGGCCCGCCCGGCCAATCTCTTGCCAATAGGCCTCGATGGAGGCGGGCGGATCAGCATGGATGACGAAGCGAACATCCGGCTTATCGACGCCCATGCCAAAGGCGATGGTGGCAACCATGACCGCATTTCACGCACCTTGCGGTCAAGGCCCGCATGGTAGGCGAGGGCTGAAATGCCCTGATCACAGAGCTTTTGCGCCAAAAGATCGGTGCCTTCGCGAGACCCAGCATAGACCACGCCTGCGCGGCCTCGGCGTTCCTTGACCAGTTCGATGACCCGCTCGTGCCCGCGTCCGCGCTTGCGTTCGGCGCTGAGGGCCAGTTCTGGACGGGCGAAACTGTCCACAAATTCGGCGGCATCGGTCAGATGCAGCTCGGCGCGGATATCGTCCCGCGTTCGGGCATCGGCGGTGGCGGTGACGGCCAGCCTTGGCACAGTGGGAAAGATCTCAGCAAGGCGGCCAAGGGTGCGATATTCGGGCCGAAAATCATGGCCCCATTGGCTAACGCAGTGGGCCTCATCGACCGCGATCAGGGCGATCTGCACCTGTGACAAGCGATCGAGCATATGGCCCTGCATCAGGCCTTCGGGCGACATATAGAGCAGGTCTAGCTCGCCCGCCTCGATCTGGCGCCAGATGCGTGAACGGTCGTCTAACATCGTGTCGGAATCGAGCCGTTCCGCCGCCACGCCCGATTGCTGAAGTCCGGCCACCTGATCGGCCATTAGCGCAATCAGCGGCGAGACCACAATGCCAAGGCCGGGCCGGATCATGCTGGGGATCTGATAGCACAGGCTCTTGCCGCCGCCGGTGGGCAGCACGGCCAAGGCGCTGCGCCCGGCGAGGGCCTCGGCGATGACGCCCGCCTGCAAACCACGAAAATCCCCGTGCCCAAAGGTGCGGCGCAGGGTGTCACGGGCTTGATCAAGACGAGCTTCGGGGGTCACGAAGCGGGTATGACCTGATCCGGCCAGAACCGTCTAGAGCCCGTCGTGGCTTTCGCCCAGTCTTGGGCTAGACCACCAACATAACCTTGCCGACATGGGCCCCGGCCTCGAGATAGGCATGGGCCTGAGCGGCCTGTTCGAGGGGGAAGGTCTTGTCGACCACCGCCTTGATCTTGCCCGCTTCGATCCATGGCCAGACGGTCGCCTCGACCGCCGCTGTGATGCGAGCCTTCTCATCGGCGCTGCGCGGGCGAAGGGTCGAGCCGGTGATGACCAAGCGCTTTTGCATCACCTTCATGATGTTCAGCTCGACATTGGCTCCCGACAGGGTGGCGATATGGACGAGGCGTCCGCCCGTGTTCAGGGCCTCGATATTCTGAGCAAAGAACGGACCGGCGACCATGTCCAAGATCACATCGACGCCGCCTGCGGCCTGGGCCACCGCGACGAAATCTTCGGCGGAAGAATTGACGGCAATGTCAGCGCCTAAGGCGAGGGCTTGAGCCGCCTTCTCGGCGCT
>JBEGOG010000358.1:0-2542 GCA_041182125.1 Pseudomonadota bacterium | reverse complement strand
CCCCCTCCCCTCACCCCTCCGTCAAATAGCGCGGGTCATGGGCTTTGCGGCTGAAGATCTTTTCGACGAGGGGCGCAAAGGCTTCGAGCGGGAGGGTATCGTACTCTGGATCGAACGAGGCCTGGTCCCAGCGTTCGCAGAAATTGATGCAGGACTCGTACCAAGGATGGTCCTTGAACCGGTCGCGCATGAAGCGGTCGCCGCCATTGTGGTGGACATAGTAGTAGGTCTGGAACAGGCCGTGCTGCTCGACGATCCAGGTCACCTCTTCGCGCACATAGGGGCGAATGATCCCCGCCGCGATTTCGGCGTGATTGTAGGGCGACAGCTCGTCCCCCAGATCGTGGATCAGGGCGGCAACCACCAGCTCGTCATCGGCCCCGTCCCGCAGGGCCCGCGTCGCGGTCTGCAAGGAATGGCCAAGACGAGACAGGGGATAACCCTCGAGCGAATGGTCCAGCCGCTTCAGCGCCGCCATAATGTGTTGTGGCAGCTGCTTGGCAAACTCCCGCTCGGACTCGTCCAGAAGATCGTAATCTTCCTTGGTGCCGTCCTTCATCTGACGAAAGCTAACGATCTTACCCATGGTCTGTCTCAGTCTTGCGTAGCGAGGAAGGATGCGGATTAGGCGGCTTGCAGGTCACGGCGCATGACGCGGTAGAGGCTGCGCGGTCCATCAATGTCGATATAGCAGCCCTGCAGATGGCGCAGGCCCTCTTCGGGATTGAAGCTGGTGCGGCCGTGCAGCAGGCGGCAATTGTCGAACATCACCAGATCGCCCGCATTGAGCAGGAAGCGGATCTCGAAGGCCTTGTCGCGCATCATCAGGTCGAAAACGCGGCGGGCGCGGTAATATTCCGCCAGTTTCTCGCGCGGCATCAGGGGCACGAAATCAAGGCGCGGGCTGAGGTGAATGCCGCGCACGGCGCCGGTGACGTCCAGATCGATGGGCGTGGCGCTGGCCACCAGTTCGGTGGTCTTGTCTTGGAAGCGAAAGCGCACCGGCGTGGTCGAGAGGATCTCAAACGCGGCGGGGTCGCGCTCGCGCAGGGCCTCTGCGGCGGAGAAGCCGTCCACCAGCGTCGACAGGCCGCCCGTGGTCTCGTTGACTAGGCAGTGCAGCAGCTGGATGGTCGGCACGGGCGTGCGGTAGGGATTGTCCGTATGGGCCCCCAGCTCGACGGCGGTGTAGGCTAGGTCATTGGCGTTCGGCACCGAGCGCACATTGAACAGGTCGCCGAAATTGGTGTCGCGGATATAGCCGAAGGTCTGGCCGACCTTGATCACCGACCGGTCTTCCGACGGCACGCCGCTCAGAACGATGAAGCCATATTCGAGGAACTTGGAGGTCCAGTCGAACAGTTGCTCTGGGGTCGGATCGTCGGACCAGTCACCGCGCGGCAGGTCATTGAGTTCACCATCCCAAAGCCGCACGGGCGGACAGTCATGGTCACCGGCAGGCAGGGCGATCTCGGTGGCCAGCACGGCGGTGCGGTGTCGTAGGTCGACTGGGCATTGTCGCTGAACTGGATATGCAGTCGCCCGCCCTCCAGTTCCTTCAGCGCCGTGATCGTCAGGTCGAGCGGCAGGTCAGACGGATCATGCAGACGCTGGCCTGTGGCAAGATCGAGCGCCGAAGGGTCTTGGCTACGCTCACGAAGCCAGATCGGATGGATGTCCAGCACGGTGCCATCAGGCAGCTCCGCCACCAGTTCGGTCGCGGATTGAATCTTAAGACGTGGCATCAGACGTTCCATAGTGCGCTCCCAAGGACCCTGAGGGTCTCTAGATCTCGTTGGTCTTGCTAGTGGTCAAATTGCCCTACCCAAACACCCTCAAGGAGGCCAGGCCAGAGCTGTCTGGGTTCGCTACCGGATGGCGGCGCTGATCAGACGGTGAAGATCCGTAATTTTCTTTGAACTGCCGCGAGAAGTGCGCGCAGTCGGCAAATCCCGCAGCATGGGCAATCTCGGTCACGGACCGGTCCGTATGCTCGATCAGCCAATGGGCGTAGCGCAGGCGAAGGCGGCGATAGGCCGAGGCCGGGCTCATGCCCAAGGTCGTGTGGCAAAGTCGCTCAAACTGGCGCGTCGATAGACCAAGCTGGCCAGCCACATGGGCGATGGGCAAGGGACCGGCAAGGTTCTGCTCCATCAACAGCAAGGCGCGCTGGACCCTAGGATCAGAGACCCGCTCGGACATGGGCGGATGGGGCTGAGCGTCGGCACCGGCTCGGGGACGGTCAAACAGCAGGACCTGACTGGCCTTCTGGGCCACAGACCAGCCAATATGGCGCTCGATCAGATAGCTGGCCAGATCGGCGGTCCCCGCCCCGCCCGCGCAGGTGATCCGGTCGCCGTCCGCGACGAACAGACGATCCGCGACCACCGCCTGATCCGGAAACTCATCACGGAAATCTTGATAATGGTACCAGTTGACGCAGGCGGTGCGGCCCTTCATCAGGCCTGCGCGGCACAGGATGAAGCTGCCGGTGCACATGCCGATCCGCTTGACCCCGGCATCGGCGACCTTGTGCAGATAG
>JBEGOG010000357.1:0-2533 GCA_041182125.1 Pseudomonadota bacterium | reverse complement strand
GGGTCCAGACGTCCTCGCAGATCTCGATATGGAAGCAGAAGGCGTTGCGGCCTGTGGCTTGGAACAGGAGGTCGGTGCCGAAGGGCACCTCTTCGCCCGCGATTGAGATGACCTCAGAGGCAATGTCCGCCCCCGGCGTGAACCAGCGCTGCTCGTAAAATTCACGGTAGTTTGGCAGGAACGACTTGGGCACAGCGCCCAAGATCCGGCCATCATGGATGACGACGGCACAGTTATAGAGCCCGCCTTGGAACCGTAGAGGCGCGCCGATGACGCAGACGGGCGTCAGGCCCAAGCTGGCCTCAGTCAGACGGCCGATCTGGTGCTCGACCTCATCGAGCAGAGGCTCTTGCAGCAGAAGGTCGTCGATGGCGTAGGCGCTGAGGCCAAGCTCAGGAAAGAGCAGGATCGCCGCGCTCTGCTCATGGCCCTGCTGCATCAGCGTCAAGGTCTGATCGGCATTGAACATCACATCGGCTGGACGTACCGCAGGCACGCAGACGCCTAGGCGCACAAAGTCGTGGCGATAGGGCGAGAAAAACTCTGTCGCGTCAGCCATGAATACCCCGTGCACGTCGAGCCAGCCTTGATCAGCGTTCATCTTAGAGCATGAGGCGCAAGGAGGCTATTGGCTTGGCGAAGGCCTTGTTTGAGCCGGTCTTCGTGTTAAGCCATGGCATCGTTCCTTAGGCTTTTCATGACCGCTTCCGCCCCCGTCATCAGCGTTGTGATTGTCGCCTATGAGAGCGCGACGACCCTGTCGCGATGCCTTGCGGCGCTGCGGGGCCAGACCTTTGGCGACTTTGAGGTGCTGTTGGTCGACAATGGGTCCAGCGACGGCGCAGCTCAGGCGGCGGCTAAGGCGGACCCTGCGATCCGCCTGATCGAGGCGGGCGGCAATATCGGTTTTGCGGCCGGAAATAATCTGGCCGCTGGGCAGGCGAGGGGTCAATGGCTGGCACTGCTCAACCCGGACGCCTATGCCGATCCTGACTGGCTGGAGCAACTGATCGCGGCGACCCGGCGTTGGCCGCAGATTCGAAGCTTTGCCTGTTTGCAAAAGGCAGCTGACCGTCCCGGCAAGGTCGATGGGGCCGGAGATGTCTTGACCTTGGCGGGGATTCCCTATCGCGGGGCCTATGGCCATGACCTGATCGCGTTGCCCGAAGGCGAGGTCTTTTCGGCGTGCGGCGCGGCCCATCTGATCTCGCGAGACCTGTTCTTACAGGTCGGCGGCTTTGATGAGCGGTTCTTCTGCTACTGCGAGGATGTCGATCTGGGCTATCGGTTGCGCCTGCTCGGTCAGGTGACGCTTTTTGTGCCGCAGGCGGTGGTCAGCCATGTCGGGTCGGCTGTGCTGGGCGCGCGGTCTTATTTCGCTCTGTTCCACGGGGCTCGAAACCGGCTGTGGCTTCTCATCAAGAACACGCCTTGGCCGCTGGTGCCGGTGGTGGCGCTGCTGCATCTGCCTGTTTTGGCGCTCCTATTGATCATGCACGCCGTTCGCGGCGAGGCTCGTCATGCACGCCGTTCGCGGCGAGGCTCGGCCAGTCTTGCGCGGTCTCGCCGAGGCTTTTGCAGGCATAGGGCCGATGTTGATCAGTCGCCGCTCGATCCAAATGAGCCGAACGGTCTCAGCCCCGACCATTCTGAAGGCCATGGCGATCAGTCCGCTGACCTTGGCGCGCCGATCAGCGGTGATTAGGCCTCGGCTCTAGCCTGCGCGGTTCGGTGTGGTCCAAGACAGGGCCCCTTCGGTCACGAAGCGCCCGGTCATGCAGTTGCCGTGGCCGCCCTCCTCTAGGGTGCGAATGATCAGGGCCCGCTCTTCAGGCGGTGTAATGAACATGATGAACCCGCCGCCGCCCGCGCCGGAGACCTTGCCCGCGAGCGCACCGGCCTGTTTGGCCGCTGCCAAAGCCGATTCGATCTGAGGGGTGGAGACGGCGGGCGAGGTCGCCTTCTTGGCTTCCCACCCGCGATCTAGGACCGTGGCAATGTCGGTCAGGTCGCCATTGAGCAGGGCGTCATGCATGGCCCCGGCTTCGCGCTTGAGGTTGTGCATGGCCTCTAGGGACGAGCCGCCGCGGGTCAGGGCCTCGGCTTGACGCTCAATAACTGTCGCAGATTCTCGCGATGCTCCTGTGAACAAAAGGACCAGCGAGGCTTCGAGCTCGTGCATCATGGCCCCAGACGCGGCAACGGGGCGCACTTCGGCCAGATCATTGGCCCCAAAATTCATGAGATTGATGCCGCCAAAGGCCGCCGCATACTGGTCTTGTCGCCCGCCACGCAGGCCCAGATCCTTACGCTCAATATCGAAGGCGAGGCGCGCGATCTCATAGGCTGTGAGGGATTGCTCATAATAGGCCAACATGGCCTTGACCATCGCCACCACGAGCGCGGAACTTGACCCTAGACCCGATCCCATTGGGCTTTCGACATAGGTGGTCAGCTTCACCTGAGGCAGCGCGCCATCACCATAGAGCTTGGCCATACTGTTGATGACCCCGCGGTGGAGCCGAAGGCCGGT
>JBEGOG010000356.1:0-2802 GCA_041182125.1 Pseudomonadota bacterium | reverse complement strand
ACGCGTCACCGCGACTGCAAGCTCGTGCGCCGCAAGGGCCGGGTCTATGTGATCAACAAGACCGATCCTCGCTTCAAAGCCAAGCAGGGCTAAGACGTCCATGTCGGTGGTCGGCGTCCTGTTTGACGTCGGCAACGTCATTGTGCGCTGGAACCCGGCGCGCCTTTACCAAAAGATTTTTGCTGACCCGGTGGAGCGCGAGCGCTTTTTGACCGAAGTCTGCAGCATGGGCTGGCATGTTCAGCACGATCTCGGCGTCACTATGGCCGACAATGCGCTGCCACTCCTTACTCAATATCCTCACTATAAAGATGCGATCCTCGCCTGGTCTTCGCGCTGGGACGAGATGTTTGACGGCTGTATCCCAGAATCTATTGCGGCCATCGAGGCGCTGAACGATCGTGGCGTTCCCCTCTTCGCCCTGACCAACATGCCCTCGGAAAAGGCCGCTGGCGTCTTTGCCATGGACCCCGCCTTTGCGCACTTTCGCGACATTGTCATTTCGGGCGACGAGGGCATGGTCAAGCCCCATGCCGACATCTACCACCTCACCTGCCGCCGCTGCGCCCTTGCGCCTGAACAACTGCTGTTCATTGACGACAGCGCCGCCAATATTGAGGCGGCCAAGGCCTTGGGCTTCGCCACTCACCATTTCCAAGACCCCAAGGCCCTTTGGCCACATCTGGTTGAACTGGGTTTGGTTTAGGGAAACAAGACCCTCATCCAACCCTCTCCCACAGGCAGAGGGCTAAGGAGGAACAGGAGCGGGCGTGATCCGCTCCTTCTTCCGCATCCCCCGCGAAGGCGGGGGCCCAGACCTGCGGAGCGCAGACAGGCGGTTGGCCCTGTTCTGGGTCCCCGCCTTCGCGGGGAACACGGGTGGGAATATATCTGCGCCATTCACAGGTTCACGCCGCCGCCCAAATGGGCTAGTCATCGGGCTGTTCCACATTTCCTTACTGACAACTGATGAGAGTTTTTCATGGCTGACGATTCCGCCTCCGTTGACGTCCTAAACGGCGCCGCCCAGACCCGCCTGCGCACCATCATCGAGCGCGTCGAGCGGCTGGAAGAAGATAAGGCCGCCGTCATGAACGACATGAAAGAGGTCTTTGCCGAGGCCAAGGGCGAAGGCTTTGACGTCAAGATCCTGCGCACAAACAGGACCGGGCCAAGCGTTTGGAAGAAGAAGCGCTGATCGACCTGTACCTGTCGGCGATCGGAGGCCTGTGAAGAAAACCCCTCCCGATCAAAGAGCCCAAGCCCAACGGCAGGCTCTGAACGCCCTACGCAAGGCCCGGCGCATCGCTGCCAAGGGCGGCGTTGAGCTTTCGGAATGGGAGGGGGAGTTTCTCGGCTCGGTCGAGGAACGGGTAAAGACCTACGGCCGCGCCTTTGGGGACCCTGAAAAAGGGGCTCCCGGCCAAGCCCTATCGATGATGCAGTCGGTAAAACTTAAGGAAATCACCGGTAAGGCTAAGGGCGAGAAAAAACCTATGGCTCGGACGCCGTTCCGCAAGACCTTTGGCCGCGCGGTGGTTGCGACGGTCATCACCGACGAGGACGAGAGCGAATGACCTCCAAGGCCAACCCACCCCTCGAAATCGAAATTGCAGGCCGCAAGATCGGTCTGGCGTACGAGCCCTTCGTTATCTGCGAACTATCCGGCAATCACAATGGCAGCCTTGAGCGGGCGCTGGTGATGTTAGAGGCCGCCGCCGCGACCGGGGCCGACGCGATCAAGATCCAGACCTACACCCCCGACACCATCACCCTAGACCATGACGGACCAGAATTTCGGATTGAGGGCGGGCTTTGGGATGGGCGCACCCTCTATGACCTCTATGGCGAGGCCCAGACCCCCTATGAGTGGCACGCCGCCCTGTTCGCCAAGGCCAAAGCGTTGGGGGTGATTCTGTTCTCCACCCCCTTTGACGAGACCGCTGTAGACCTGCTCGAAGGACTGGACGCCCCGGCCTATAAGATCGCGTCATTTGAGGTCATTGATCTGCCGCTGATCGCCTCGGTGGCGCGGCGCGGTAAGCCAATGATCATCTCGACCGGCATGGCCAATCTGGCCGAGATCGGTGATGCGGTGGATACAGCCCTGAAACACGGTGCGCCGGGCGTGGTGCTGCTTCACTGTGTCAGCGCCTATCCCGCGCCGATGGACGAGGCCAATGTTCGCACTGTGCCAGACCTAGCCGAGCGATTCGGCGTCATTTCGGGCCTGTCCGACCACACGCCCGGCTCCGCCGCGTCGGTCGCGGCGGTGGCGCTGGGCGCCTGCGTCATCGAAAAGCACTTTACCCTCGCCCGTTCTGACGGTGGCCCCGATGCAGCCTTCAGCTTGGAACCTAGCGAATTCACCGCCCTGACCCGCGACTGCAAGGATGCTTGGCGGGCGCTAGGCAAGGTCGGCTATGACCTGCTGGGCAGTGAGCAGGGCAATGTCTCATTCCGGCGCTCGCTCTATGTCGTGGCCGACGTGGCCAAGGGCGAGATCATAACCACCGCCCATGTGCGCTCAATTCGCCCCGGCTTTGGCCTTGCGCCGCGGCATCTGGATGATGTTCTGGGCAAGGTCGCCCAGCGCGATCTGGCGCGCGGCGAGGCCTTCTCGTGGGACATGATCTGATCTAGACCCGTCGCAAGACCGTTACAAATCTGTCCTATGTCCGCACCAGCCCTTAAGCCGCTGTCGCTTGAACTTCGGAGTCTCCCATGCGCGTTGCAATGATCGGAACTGGCTATGTCGGACTGGTGTCCGGGGCCTGCTTTGCCGACTTCGGCCATGTGGTC
>JBEGOG010000355.1:0-3085 GCA_041182125.1 Pseudomonadota bacterium | reverse complement strand
AAACCCAACCCCGGCATGATCCTCAGGGCGGCGACGGATTTCAATCTCGACCTGTCACGCTCGCTGGTCATTGGCGACCGGTCTACGGATATTGAAGCGGGTGAGCGGGCTGGCGTTCGAGGTTTGCTCTATCGATCCGGCCCGGTAGATCAGGCCTTGGCTGGGGTCTTGGGCGGCCTTTAGACCGTCCGACTTACGATTGGTTACACGGTTTGTCTGGCCATCGGACCCCGAATTGACCTATCGCCCGGGGTGATAACGCCGTCCTTATGCCAATCAGCAGGACCCCCATGACCATTGCCTTTATCGACCTCGCGGCCCAACAGAGCCGCATTAAGCCTGCACTAGACGCCGCTATCGCGCGGGTTCTGGCACATGGGGCCTATGTGATGGGGCCAGAGGTTGCCGCCTTCGAGCGCGCCTTGGCCGAGTTTTCTGGGGCCAAGTTCGGGGTATCCTGCGCCAACGGCACGGACGCGATCGCGCTGCCCTTGATGGCTTGGGACATCGGGGCCGGAGACGCGGTCTTCTGCCCAAGCTTTACCTTTGCCGCTACGGCGGAAGTCGTGCCCTGGACCTTGGCCGAGCCGGTCTTTGTCGACATCTTGCCGGACACCTACAATCTGGATCCGCAAAAGCTCGAAGCCGCCATTGTTGCGGTCAAGGCTGAGGGGCGACTGACGCCCAAGGCTGTGATCGCCGTCGATCTGTTTGGCCAGCCTGCCGACTATCCAGCGATCCAGGCCATCTGCCGTCGTCATGGCCTCAAGCTGATTGCCGACAGTGCTCAAGGCTTTGGCTGTACCCTGAACGGTCAGCATCCGGGCCATTGGGCCGATGTCACCACCACCAGCTTTTTCCCCGCCAAGCCTTTGGGCTGCTACGGCGACGGCGGCGCGGTCTTGACCGATGATGCGGATCTGGCCGAGCGGATGGACAGTCTGCGCGTCCACGGCAAGGCGGTGAAGAGCGATATTGCCGGGCGCACCTTCGACCATGACCCGAAATATCTAAATATGCGCATCGGCATGAACAGCCGTCTGGACACGATCCAGGCTGCGATCCTGATCGAGAAGCTGAGCCTGTTCGCCGAAGAGATCGTCCTGCGCAACCAGGTTGCCGACCGCTATGCCGCCGGATTTGCCGGAAGCGCGGCAACGGCTCCGAGCGTCATCGAAGGCGGCGTCTCGACCTGGGCGCAATATACAATTGAGCATCCGGACCGGGACGGTCTAGCCGCCCATCTGAAGAGCCAATCGATCCCGTCTGCGGTCTATTATCCCGTGCCCATGCACATGCAGTCTGCCTATAGCCACTATCCGCAAGGGGCGGGTGGCTTGCCGGTGACGGAGGCCAAGGCGGGCAAGGTCATCAGCCTGCCCATGCACCCCTATCTGGACGCAGCCACCCAAGATCAGATCATCGAGGCCGTGCGCGGCTTCAACGGTTAGGGGCCTGTATTCTGCTGCATCGCAGCAAAGCCTTGACTTTCAAGGTGAACTGACGGACAAGCGGCGCGCAGGTCCGTGATGGCCTGATATACGGTGCTCCAGTCCCAGCCTGTCGAGCGCCTGCGAATTTTCGCATAGATCGCCCAGGCCACGCGGGGCGCTTTCATAGATAAGCCTCGCGGCATCGCGCGGTCGGTCCGAGAGTCTCGGCCCCGCGCGACGATCGCTGTTTGAAAGAGAAGTCCTCCGTGACTCAATTTACCGATCTACGTCTGAACCCGCTGCTGCTTAAGGCGCTGGCGGCTGAAGGCTATGAGACCCCTACGCCCATCCAAGCCCAAGCCATCCCTCCTGTCCTCGAAGGGCGCGACCTGTTGGGTATCGCCCAGACCGGTACCGGCAAGACCGCTGCCTTCGCCCTGCCGATTCTGCACCGCCTCGCAGCCGACAAGAAGGCCGCTCCACGCCGCGGTTGCCGTTGTTTGGTCCTGTCGCCCACCCGCGAACTGGCCACCCAGATTGCCGAGAGCTTCCGCTCCTATGGCCGTCATATGGGCATGAGCGTTGCCGTGATCTTCGGCGGTGCCAAATATGGCCCGCAGATCAAGGCCCTGACCACGGGTATCGACATTCTGGTGGCGACACCGGGCCGTCTGATGGATCACATGGCCGAGCGCACAGCCGACCTGTCCGCCTGTGAAATCCTCGTGCTCGACGAAGCTGACCAGATGCTCGACCTTGGCTTTGTGGTGCCGATCCGCAAGATCGTCGCGACCATGAGCAAGAAGCGTCAAAACCTGTTCTTCTCAGCCACCATGCCCACAGAAATCAGCCGCTTGGCCGGTGAGATGCTGGTTGATCCTGTTAAGGTCGCCGTGACCCCCGGCGCGACCACGGTTGAGCGCATTGATCAAAAGCTGATCTTCATCGAGGCACCGCGCAAGCGCGCCCTGCTGGCCGATCTGTTCTCTGACCCTGCCTTCTCGCGCACCATCGTTTTTACCCGCACCAAGCGCGGCGCAGATCGCGTGGCGCAATATATGGAAGCTGTCGGCGTTACCGCTGCGGCCATCCATGGCGACAAGAGCCAAGGCCAGCGTGAGCGCGCTCTGGCCGCCTTCAAAGCTGGTAAGGTCCGCGCCCTGATCGCGACCGATATCGCCGCCCGCGGGATCGATATTGATGCCGTCTCGCATGTGATCAATTACGAACTGCCACAGGTCCCTGAGGCCTATGTCCACCGGATTGGCCGTACGGCCCGTGCGGGTGCCGATGGTTCAGCCATCAGCTTCTGCGCCGATGATGAGCGCGGCTTGCTGCGCGATATTCAACGCACGACCCGTCAGACCATTCCTGCGATCGATCGTCGGGGTGACAAGGTTCTGGGTGAAATTGCTGCCCGTACCGTGTCCCTTCCAGTGCCTGAACAGAGCTTGGCTCAGCCTAAGTCCCGCGAAGGCCGTGATGGCGGTCGTCCTCAACGTCGCGGTGGTCCGGGCGGCGGCAATGGTGGCGGTGGTCGTGGTCGCTCCGGCGGCGGTGGAGGTGGTGGTGGCGGTCAACGCCAAGGCCAAGGTGGCCAGCGTCAAGGTGCAGCCAAGCCCGCTGCGGCCGCATCGGCCCAGCGCTGGAGC
>JBEGOG010000354.1:0-2956 GCA_041182125.1 Pseudomonadota bacterium | reverse complement strand
CTCGAGGCGCTGGGCGTCAAGGTTGATCGCGGCCATGTGGTCACCGACGCCTATTCGGCCACCTCTGTGGCAGGGCTCTATGCGATTGGCGACGTGGCTGGTCCGCCTTGGCTGGCGCACAAGGCCAGCCATGAGGGCGTGCACTGTGTCGAGCATCTGGCCGGACAAAAGCCTGCCAACCTGACCGCGCCCATTCCCGGCTGTACCTATGCCAATCCTCAGGTGGCGTCGGTCGGCCAGACTGAGGCTCAGGCCTTAGCGGCAGGCCACGACGTCCGCGTCGGGCGCTTTCCTTTCCGCGTCAATGGCACGGCCATCGCGGCGGGCGAGACCGAGGGCTTCGTCAAGACCGTGTTCGATGCCAAGACCGGCGCGCTGCTCGGCGCCCATCTGATCGGCGCGGAAGTGACCGAGATGATCCAGGGCTTTGCCATCGCCATGACGCTCGAAGCCACCGAGGCCGAACTGATGGCCACGGTCTTCCCGCACCCCACCATGTCCGAGGCCATGCATGAGAGCGTGCTGGACGCCTATGGCCGCGCCCTACACCTCTAGGGCTGAACGGGCGGGAGAGGGGCGTGTAGCGCAGCGGCAGGGGCCGCGCAGCCCTTGGCCTCACCCAGTCCTTTGAGATAGGCCCGCCGCACGCCGCCGGCCGTGATCGCGGCCCTTACGGTCTTGGCATAGGCCTCAGCGCCGCTGATCTTTCGAACTAGGCCGCGAAAGGGGATGACGCCTTCTGCTGCCCCGCGTACGGCGCTGACGGCGGTGTCACCCGCAAAGGTCGAGCTTCGCTCCAGCAGGCCCGGGTTGGACTTGGTCGGCGTAACGTCAAGATCGGGGCCAAGGACGAGGGTCAGGGGCGCAATGGCGGCGGCCAAGCCCTCGCAGCTGCTATCGCTGGGCCACTGATAGGGCGCTGCCATGGCCTGTTCGAGGATCAGGGGTATCTTATCTTTGGACAGGTTCAGGTCTTCGAGTGGGGCCTTGGCCGCCTTACCCATCCGTTTTGATACGGCAGGCTTTGCCGCCGGTGTCGCCGGTGCCGCGGCGTCGGAGGGCGGGCTTTGCGCCATGGCACCCGATGTCGTGGCGTTCAGGGCCATAAGGCTCAGGGTGAAAACCACAGCGAGGCGTGATGACGTGTCCATGGTCTATATGTAAGCACAAAACAAATAGATGCCAGCCCTCGCTAATGGCTTGCGGCCATTGCCCGCTCCGCCTATGTTCCGCGCCGCTTCACGGGGCATCGGCTTAGCCGAGTCACCCGAGTCACCCGCACGGCGGGCCGGTAGCTCAGCGGTAGAGCATTCGACTTTTAATCGAATGGTCGAGGGTTCGATCCCCTCCCGGCCTACCAATTTCTCACCATCTCTTAAGCAGGACGGACCTATTATACGGCGGTCCCGTTTTTCTCACGGTGTCCTTAGTTTTTGGTCATTGATGTTCGGGTGATGGGGGACCTATAGGCACGGTGGGCTGATTGTGGCCCAGTCCTGACCTCTGAACCCTGAGACGCTAGACCCCAGACCCATGTCTTCAATGACCCGCACATCCTCTGGGCAAGATCGACCGCTGCGTGGGGCGCTGCCTCTGTTTCGGCGGCGGTCGGCCATACCGGGCTTTGGGCTGTCCTTGGGTGTGACGGTCAGCCTTTTGTCCCTAGTCGTGCTGATCCCCCTGTCGGCGGTGATCTTGAAGGCGTCGGGGCAGAGTTTCTCTGAGTTCATAGAGGCAGGCTTTTCGCCTCGGGCCTTGGGGGCTTATCGGCTGTCCTTTGGCGCGGCCTTTGTGGCGGCGGCGGTCAATGCGGTATTTGGGGTCCTGACGGCGTGGGCCTTGGTGCGTTATGAATTTCCCGGCAAGTCGATCATTAATGGGCTGGTCGATCTGCCCTTTGCCCTGCCCACGGCGGTGGCGGGCATTGCCTTGGCCGCGCTCTATGCGCCCAATGGCTGGGTCGGTCAGTATCTCGAAGCGGTGGGCATTAAGGCGGCCTATAGTCCTTTGGGCGTGGTCATTGCCTTGACCTTCATTGGCCTGCCGTTCGTGGTGCGCTCGATCGAGCCGGTGCTGCGTGACCTGTCGGCGGATGTCGAGGAGGCGGCAGCCAGCCTCGGGGCCGGGCGGCTGTCGATCATTGGCCGGGTGATCCTGCCCGCCTTGGGACCGGCTTGGCTGACCGGCTTTGCCCTGTCCTTCGCGCGCGGGGTCGGAGAATATGGCTCGGTGATCTTCATTGCCGGGAACATGCCGTTCAAGTCCGAGATCGCGCCGCTATTGATCGTCATCCAGTTGGAACAGTTCAACTATCAGGCCGCAGCGACCATCGCCGTGGTGATGTTGTCAGCCTCCTTTGCCATGTTGCTCGTCATCAACGCCATTCAGGCCTGGGCCCGGAAGAGGTCCGCATGACCCCTCGCACCTCCACAGAAGATCCTTGGTGGGTCAAAGCGCTGGTTCTGAGCCTTGTGGCCGTCTTTTTGGGACTGATCCTCGTCCTGCCCTTGGTTTCGGTCTTTGCCGAAGCCCTGCGTCAAGGGGTGGGACCGGCTTTGGAGGCCATGCGCACACCCGATGCGGTCGCCTCGATCAAGCTGACCTTGCTGACGGCGGCGGTGGCGGTGCCCTTTAATATCGTCTTTGGCGTGGCGGCGGCCTGGGCTGTGGCCAAGCACGAGTTCTGGGGCAAGAGCCTGCTGATCAGCCTGATTGACGTGCCCTTTTCGGTCTCGCCCGTGGTGGCGGGTCTGATCTATGTGCTGATCTTTGGTTCGCACGGCTGGTTTGGCTCTTGGCTCATTGATCACGACATCAAGATCATTTTCGCCGTGCCGGGCATCATGCTGGCCACCCTGTTCGTCACCTTCCCCTTTGTCGCGCGTGAACTGATCCCGCTGATGCAGGAGCAGGGCGTGGATGAGGAAGAGGCAGCGGCCTCGATGGGGGCGGGCGG
>JBEGOG010000353.1:0-3105 GCA_041182125.1 Pseudomonadota bacterium | reverse complement strand
TCAGACGGTTGCAGATTGGCTGGCGGGAGGCTAACCCTTGGCCATGACCGACATTGACCTGACCCAGCTCGGCCGCGAGATCCGCGGCTTTGACAGCCCGGAAACCGCGATCCTAGAGCGCGTGCCCAATCCGCATCCGGACATGCTCTATCTGGCCCGCTTTGCCGTGCCGGAATTTACGTCCCTGTGTCCCGTGACGGGGCAGCCCGACTTTGCCCATCTGGTCATCGACTATGCGCCCGACCAGTGGCTGATCGAGTCTAAGAGCTTGAAACTCTATCTGGGCAGTTTCCGCAATCACGGGGCCTTCCACGAGGACTGCACCGTGGGCATTGCCAAAAAGATCGTCGAGATCGCAGCCCCTCGCTGGCCGCGCGGCGGTATCCCCATCGATGTCTTCTATCAGACCGGCGCGGCCCCAGACGGTCTGTGGGTTCCAGACCCTGGCGTGGCACCCTATCGCGGGCGCGGTTAGTCGCCGTATACAATTCCGGTCATGGAAATGGCGGCAAACACCTCGTCAGTCACAAAACGCAGGCTCTCGCCCGGCTCGCTGACCCCAAGCGTGTAGAGCAGCGGTAGATAGTGCTCGGCGCTGTTGATCGATAGGGCGGCGTCTTGCCCAAGGTTCAGATAGTCAATCAGGGGCTGATGTTGGCCGCGGACAATGAGGTCCTTGACCTGATCATTGAACCGCACAGCCCAGTCGAGAGGCGTTGGGTTTCGAAAGTCGATGGCCCGCAGATTGTGCACAATGTCGCCGCTGGCCAAGATCATGATCCCTTCATCGCGCAAAGGCCGCAGGGCCTTGGCGATCTCATAATGCTCTTGCGGTGAACGGGCACGGTCGAGGCTGAGCTGTATGACCGGCACGTCTGCATCGGGATAGAGGGCGGTCAGCACGCCCCACGATCCATGATCTAGCCCGCGCTCAGGATCGATGGTTGCGCCAAAATCCTTCAAAAGCTCGGCGGTTCGCGCTGCCAGCCAGGGGGCTCCGGGCGCAGGATAGACCACATCAAACAGGGCTTGGGGAAAGCCACCAAAGTCATGGATCGTTTCTGGAGCCTCTGAGCCACTGACCTTGACGCCATGGGTTTCCCAATGGGCGGAGACACACAGGATCGCCCTTGGCCGGGGTAGGCTGTTCCCTAAGGCGCGCCATTCAACGTGAAAGCGGTTCTGCTCGATGGCGTTCATGGGTGAGCCATGGCCAAGGAAGAGGGCGGGATAGGGTGTCATGGCCAGTCCAATCTGCTGTTGCGGCAGTTACAGATAGGAGATCCTGCTGAAAACGGAAGATCTAGATCTGACCTGCGTCACTCTGCGTCGAGGCCGATATCCAAAACCGGTGCCGAATGGGTCAGGGCACCGACGGAAATGACATCTACGCCGGTCTCGGCAATGGCCCGCACGGTCGAGAGATTGACCCCGCCAGAGGCCTCCAGCACGACCTTACCCTTGGCGCGGGCGACGGCGGTGACCAGATCTTCAATGCTGAAATTGTCGAGCATGATCACGTCCGGAGCGTAGGAGAGGGCCTCGTCCAGCTGGTCCAGACCGTCGACCTCGACCTCGATCTTCATCAGATGGCCCGCATGCGCTCGCGCCCGCTCCAGCGCCTTGCCGACGCCGCCGCAGGCTGCGACGTGATTGTCCTTGATCAGGATGGCGTCATCTAGGCCAAAGCGGTGGTTGATCGCGCCGCCGCAACGCACGGCGTATTTTTCCAGCGCCCTTAGGCCGGGCGTGGTCTTGCGGGTGCAGGTGATCCGAGCACCCGTACCATCGACCTCTTGGACATAGCGTGCCGTCAGGCTGGCGACGCCGCTCAGGCGACCAAGAAGGTTGAGCGCCACCCGCTCCGCCGACAGGATCTGGCGGGCACCGCCGCTGGCTCTGGCGATGATCTGACCGGCGGCGGCATCGCGTCCATCACCGATTTCGACGGTGAAGCTCAAGGCGGGATCAAGGGCTGCAAAGGCGAGGCGCGCGCAAGCATCGGCGGGGATACAGGCGGCGGCTGTGACATCTCCGGCTCGGCCCAGATCTTCGGCCAAGGCGGCGCGGACGATCGGATCGATGATCAGGTCCGGCAGGGCGGTGATGCTCATTCGGCGGCAACCTTTATCGGAGCGTTGGCCAAGATTTGGCTCAGGGTGGTGAGGGTTCGGCGGGCGACCTCATCTGTTTGCGGATAGTCAGAGCGGCTGTGACTGCCCCGGCTCTCCTTGCGCATCAGGGCGCAGCTGGCCACCAAGCGGGCCGCGATCAGGGGCAAGGCGGGGCCGTAACGCCCCTCCATCCCATCGATCAGGCTCAGGAGCTTGGTCAGGCCCTGCCTGTCGCGCCCAACCCCGGCATAGAGGCCCACGGCGCGGCGAAGGTCTTTGCTCGCATCATCCGGCAAGGCCGGGGCGGCTTGGGTTGGCAGGATCGCGCAGGTCAGGTTCGCGGGGGCCTCAAGCGCCGCCGCACGCCCGGCACGTGCCCCGAACACGGCGGCTTCAAGCAACGAATTGGAGGCGAGGCGGTTTGCCCCGTGAACGCCCGTGCTGGCGCATTCTCCAGCGGCGAACAGGCCCGGAAGGCTTGTGCGGCCATCCGCGTCGGTCCAGACCCCGCCCATATGATAGTGGGCAGCCGTCGCGACCGGAATGGGCTGGAGGCGAGGGTCGATCCCCGCGCCCATGCAGGCGGCAAAGACGGTTGGGAACATCTGCGGGAAATGGTCGCCTACCGCCTGGCGCGCATCAAGGAAGGCCCCTTGGCCCTTGAGGCGCTGCTCGTGGATCGCACGCGCTACCACATCGCGCGGCGCAAGATCGCCCAAGGGGTGATGGCGGGCCATGAAAGGCAGGCCCTCAGCATCGATCAGCCGCGCACCGTCACCGCGCAAGGCCTCTGTCGCGAGAGGCGCGGGGTCGAGGCCAATATCGATGGCGGTGGGGTGGAACTGCACAAATTCAGGGTCAGCGATCACCGCACCGACGAGCGCCGCCAACGCCATGGCTTCGCCGCGCAGGCTGTGGGGATTGGTGGTGACATCATAGAGCCCGCCGAGCCCCCCGGCGGCCAAGATCACCGCGTCGGCAAGGATGGTTT
>JBEGOG010000352.1:0-3130 GCA_041182125.1 Pseudomonadota bacterium | reverse complement strand
CTTAAGCGGTCCTTGCGGATCAGCCAAGGCCCCGGTCCGATCTGGTCATCTAGCCGCAGTGTCTCGCCATCCACCTGCGCCCAAGGCTGCGGGAACAGTTCACCGGCGCTTGGGGTGCCCTTCAGGATGCAGCCCTCTGGAAAGGCCGGAATGGGCGGCGGGGGCAGGGGCGATCCTCCTGCGGCCATCTGGGCCAACATCCCGGCATCGCGCATGGCCGCTGCCGCCGGGTCGAGGGTGCAGACCACCTTGCCCATGCCAATGGCCAGCCCGATATAGGTGCGCACATGGGGATCACGCTCTGGCTGATAGCTGTCCAGAAGCGCGTCATCGGCCCCGTCCTTGATCACCGCCTTCAGCTTCCAAGACAGGTTGGCCGCATCGCGCAGGCCCGAACAGAGGCCTTGGCCTGCAAAGGGCGGCATCTGGTGAGCGCTGTCTCCGGCGAGCAGCACGCGGCCCGTGCGCCAGCGGTCGGCGACGAGGCCGTGGAAGCGATAGACCGCCTTGCGATCAATCTCGACGCCCTTGGCGCAGTCCCAAGGCTCCAGGAGATTTCGGATAAACTTGTCGTCCAGCGCCTGTTCGGCGGTCTCGCCGGGCAGCAACATGAACTCCCAGCGATGGCGGCCCGGCCCCATCAGGACGCAGGTGGTCGGCCGCGCCGGATCACAGATCTGGAGATTTACCGTGGGCATAAGGTCGGGCTGATGGACCTTGGCGTCGATCACCAGCCAGGGTTCGTCAAATTCTAGATCGAGCAGGGATAGACCGGCGGCCTCGCGCACCGGACTGCGGGCCCCGTCGCAGCCAATCAGATAGCGCGCCCGCACGGAGGTCAGGCCCTCAGGCGTGTCAATCAGGGCGCTGACCCCATCGCCGTCCTGTTCGAGGTCTTTGAATTGCCAATCGAGGTGCGTCTGGACCAGCGGACTTTGCGCCAGCTTGGCTCGCACCGCCCGCTCAATGTCCGGCTGGTTGAACATATAGCCCGTCCCCCAACCCGATGGGCTGCCGCTCGGAAAGGACGGAAATTTCAGCAGGAGCTGACCATCGGCCGACTTAAATTCATAGTCCGGCGCGGGCCGTGTATGGGGCAGGACCGCGTCAGCCAATCCAAGCTGCTGGAACAGGCGCATGATCTCGTGATCAAAATGCGCGGCTCGGGGCAGGGGATAGACCTCGGCCTCCTTGTCAAAGGCGATGGAGGTCACGCCCTCCTGCGCCAGCAGGGCGGCGAGCACAGCCCCGACCGGGCCGAGGCCAACGATCAGGACATCGCAGTCAAAGACCTCGTTGGTCATGCTTCGGGCTCGCAGACGCCCTCAATGGCCCCCAATCCGTCAATTTCGATGCGCGAACGGTCACCAGGTTGCAGGAACTTCATCGGCTTCAAGCCGGCGCCAACGCCTCCCGGTGTGCCGGTAAAGATCAGGTCCCCGGCCTCTAGGGTCATGGCCTTGGACAGGTGTTCGATCTGGTCCCAGATATTGAACACCAGATGGCCGGTGTTGGAGTTCTGACGCAGCTCACCATTGACCAGACCCCGGATGCCCAGATTGTGCGGATCGTCGACCTCGTCGGCGGTGGTGATCCACGGGCCGATAGGGGCGTGGGTGTCGAAGCTCTTGCCCAGAGCCCACGCTCGGTCACATCATTGCCGACGCAATAGCCAAACACGGCGCTGGCGGCATTGTCTTTGGAAATATGACGTCCGCCGGTGCCGATCACGGCGACCAGCTCGGCCTCATAATCGACCGCCTGAGACACTTTCGGGATCTGAATCGGATCATACGGACCATTGATCGAGGTGACAGCCTTGGTGAACCAGATCTGATGTTCAGGCGTGCCCATATTGCTCTCGGCAATATGGTCGGCATAGTTCAGGCCGATGGCCATGATCTTGCCCGGGCGACGCACGGGGGCGTGAAGGTGGACATCGGCGAGCGCGAGGCTGTCCTTGGCCTCGGCGGCAATCCGGCGCACCTCGCCCTCGATCTGCGGCCAGCGCGCGATCAGGTCGATCATGTTGCGCGCAAGGCTGGGGGCTGCGCGGCTTAAGGACACGATGCGCTCGCCGTCCAGAACCACGCCCAGTTCGGAGGCGCTGCCTTGGCTAAAGGTTGCTAATTTCATGAAAATCTCTCCTGAAAAGGGTGTTGCGCTAGCCCATGGTCGCAGGGGGCGTCGGGCCCCACTGAACGCCAAGCAGCTCTTGGATGGTCGCCTTGTTGGAGCCGTCGGCTGCGGTAAAGAGGTCACCGTCGGTCCAGTGTTCCAGCGTGTGGCCCCACGGATCGCGCCAATAGTCAAAGACTTGGCTGCCCAGATAGTGTCGGCCAATGCCCCATTCGGGTGTGCGGCCAGCGGCCTTGAGCCGTTCATGCCCGGCCATCAGGTCATCGAGATCGGCAACCTCAAAGGCGGCGTGATTAAAGCCCGGGCCATTCGGGCTTTGGATCAGAAACAGCGTGTGGTGATCGGTCAGGGTCTCGCCGCGGTCACAGCGTAAGAAAGCTCCGATCGAGAACTCTGGTGCAAGGGCGATCTCGTCCGACGTGATGAAGCCGAACCGCTCCTTGTACCAAGCTTCCGACGCGCGAAAGTCTGACACATTGAGCACGCAATGGCCCAGCCGCACGACGTGAGCAGGTCCCTGACCGGTGCGCTTGGTTTGACGGGTGCGCTGGCGGGTCTCGGCGCTGTTCCATTTCACGCGTGTGGGCAGGGCGATGGGCTCGGCCAAGGTTTGGCCCGCGACCACCTCAACCCTATGGCCATCGGGATCATGAAGGGTCAGGACGAAGCCGCCGCCGGGTGCATCTAGCGGCTCAATCGTGCCCCCTTCCGAACGGGCTAGGCTTTCGAGGTCAGTGAGACTTTCAGCCCGCAAGCCCAGAGCCGCAAAGCCCGGCTCTCCGCGTTCGGTTGCGTGAACGAAGGGCGCGGTGCCGGTGCCTCTGGCAAAGAGGCGCTCTTCATCCTCTTGAACCACATTCAGTCCGAAATCCGCCAGATAGGCTTTCATTTCATTGAGGTCAGGTGCCCGAAACCGAACATAGGCGACGTCTTCAATCTTGATCCCGGCCATGGGCATCCCCCGAAGTGACTATTTAGTCAGATTGGACTG
>JBEGOG010000351.1:0-2949 GCA_041182125.1 Pseudomonadota bacterium | reverse complement strand
AGCGCGGCAACGCGATCTTGGCTGCGGAAGGACCCGAGGGCCGCATGGTTCTTGCGAAGGAGGATATTGGCCTCAGCCCCGGCCCGAAATTCAGGGTCATCATGTTGGGCAGCGGCATTGGCCATGACTTCAAATAACCGGCTTTCGTCACCGGTCTTTTCGATGAAGGCGCTGCGATAGTTGGGATCAATGAAACTGTGGAGTGCGCCCGGCAGTTCCATGATGTGGCTATCAGCATCGTGGATGGTCTGTCCTTCGACATAGGCCATGGTCAAGCCTCCCTAGCGACCCAGTTTCGTTTTCGTCATTGCGACCCAATCTCGCGCAGGCGTCAAGGATCGTTATGAGTTCCGAGCCCCGGTCGGGTCCTTGTCAGCGATCTGAACATCGAGATAGCGAAGGTCCGCATCCTCGCCCGTATTGGCGTCAAGCTCTAAGCCCAGCCATTGCCTCATCTGACGAGACAATGTGGCTTGAGTAGTCTGCGAGAGCCCGACATTCCAATTCACCTGTGGCCGCAAGAAGGTGCGGGTGTAATAGCCGAACAGAAGGGCGCGGTCCTGATCGGCGGTGATGTTAGCGCCGGACGTATGCCAAAGTCGGCCTTCCATCGCGATGATCGACCCAGCTTTGGCTTCGAAGGGCCGCAAGAGCTGGTGGGCATTTTGCGGCACGTCCGCACGGGTTTGCCAAAGATGGCTGCCGGGGATGTAGAGGGTTGCACCGTTGTCGGGCGTCACATCTGTGAGGCACCAGATGATGTTCATGGCCCAGGGATGGATCCAAGGCTGGGGCATGACGAGCGACTGATCCGAATGGAGCGCCATGGACCGCGCTCCGGGCCGCGCAATATTGGCCGTAAAGTTTGAGATCAGGAACTGTCTGCCCAGCAGAGAGCGGACCATCTCTAGGGCCGTGGGATGTTGGATGAGGTCGCGAAACAGCCCATCGCGTTCGAGCAGATAAAAGACCCGGACGTTGCTCTCGTTCGGATCAAGGATCGGCATAAAGGTGTCTATGCCCTGGTTTCGACTTTCGTCTGCGGCGGCCCAAAGGCGGCTTAAGGTCAGAGCCGTTTGGTCCGCCTCTAGGACGTTTTCAATGACGCACCAGCCTTCGGTCTGCAATTGCCGCTTGGCCGCCGCGAGGGGCGCGGTTTCAGTCTCCATTGAGGGTCTCCAACAACCCTCCAAGTAGGGCGGGGTAGGGGTTGGTGGCAGTGCAGCGGCCCATGGCGATGGCTTGGGCTTGGGCCTGCGAGGCCTCGTTTGTGAAATTCGGCAGGACATAGAGGTCACGCTTGGCGATGGCCTCGAACACCATGTCGGACAGGTCTTTTGCCGGCAGGCCCTCATCGACCGCCTGACGCATGAACTGCTCCAGCGCGTTCAGGGTCGGGTTCTTCAAGCGTTGCTGCAACTCGGTCTGAAGGGCGTCAGGTCCGGTCTTTTCAGGGAACATGATCTTAGACTGGACGACGCCGGGCATGACGATGGTGACGCCAATGGTGCCGATCTGCTCTGCGCCGAGATCCAGATAGAGGGCCTCTGACAGGGCGACCACGGCGTGCTTGGTCATGGAATAGGAGCTAAAACCCGGATTGACCGTGATCCCGGCCCCGGACGAGGTGTTGATGACGCTCTTGAGGTTGACGCCGATGACCCAGTCATACTCCTCAGCCGAGGTTTCCCAGGTCAGGCCGGAAGCAAAGACACCGGCATTGTTGAACATCAGATTGACCTTGCCGAACCGGTCGACGGCGGCCTGGGCCAAGGCTTCGACCTCTTCGGCCTTGGAGACGTCGGTCTTGACCGCCAGCACGTCGCCGCCTGCGGCCGTCAGGTCTGCCAAGGCCTGAGCGAGGGGCTCGTCCCGGATGTCTGCGATGACCACCTTGGCCCCGCGCTGGACCGCGCCGTGGGCCAGTGCCAGACCTATGCCGCTGGCGCCGCCCGTGATCACAGCGACCTTGTTGTTAAAGTCTTGCATGGGGCTAGGCCTTTTCAAGAATGTGGATGGCGCAGGCGGTGCCCATGCCCGGGCCGCCGCCGACGACGTGGGTCAAGCCAAGGCGGGCACCCTCGACCTGCCGCTGACCCGCCGTGCCGCGCAGGTGCGTGGCCACCTCGTAGATGTTGGCGATGCCGGTGGCCCCCAAAGGATGGCCCTTGGACAGCAGTCCGCCAGAGACATTGACCGGCACCTTGCCGCCCAGCGCCGTAACGCCCTCGTCGATTAGACGGCCCGCTTCACCCGGTGCGCAAATGCCGAGGTTCTCATAGTGGACCAGCTCGGCGGTGGCGAAACAGTCGTGCAGCTCGATCAGATTGATGTCCTCGGGGCCAACGCCTGCGGCCTCATAGGCGATGCGTGCCCCAAGTCGGGTGGCACCGCTGAAATCAGGCATGGCCATCTGACGGTCTTCGAAGGGGTTGCTGCTCATGGTCGAGCAGCGGATGCGCACGGCCCGGTCCATGAGGCCCAGCCGCTTGACGGTCTTTTCCGAGGCCAGAACCGCCGCTGCCGAGCCGTCGACATTAACCGAACACATCAGCTTGGTGTTGGGAAAGGAGATCATCTCCGCCTGCATGACCTGCTCCAGCGGGGTCTCCATCTGGTACATGGACTTGGGGTTCATGGTCGAGTGATGGTGGTTCTTGACCGACACCTTGGCGAACTGCTCGAAGGTGGTGCCGTATTTACGGGTGTGCTCGTTGCCGATGTGGGCGAACATCGACGGCATGGTGCCAGAGCCGATCAGCCCCTCGGTCGAGACCCCGCCACCGCCGCCCAGCAGGCCCTTGCCCATCTGTTCCACGCCCACGGCCAGCACCAGATCGTGCAATCCGGCCTTGATGGACATCCAGGCGTCTCGGAAAGCAGTGGCCCCTGTGGCGCAAGCATTGGCGACGTTGGTGACAGGAATGCCGGTCTGGCCGATCTCGGCCA
>JBEGOG010000350.1:0-3358 GCA_041182125.1 Pseudomonadota bacterium | reverse complement strand
CGGTCTTCGCGGGTGGGGCCGTAGCTGATGATGAACAGTTCGTCCGCGCCAGTGTGGGCGGCCTTGGCCGCGAGGGCGGCGCGAACATGGGCGCCGTCACCGACGATGGAGCGACGCGACACTTCGGCCAGCCGAGGATCGGGGCCAAGGGCGGCCAACTTGGCATGGGCCGCTTCAAGGCTGGGGAAGCTGGTTTGACGGCCTTCTAGAAAGCTCAGTGCCCAGACCTGACGGGGGGCATCGAGCCTCTGGGCCTCTTCAGGCGTATCGGCGGCAAAGGCAGAGGTGCCCACACCGGCCCAAGGCTTGTCGCGGAAGGGCGAGGGCGTGAAGGCCGCGCGGTAGGCGGCTATGTCGGGGGCGGCATCGGTCTGGGCGATGAACTCGGCAAAGACCATGCCGACCCCGGCCTTTCCGGCGAAGGTGGCGCTGTCTACCGAGGTGCAGAGGATGAAAAGATCCGGGTGCGACGGCCCGCGCGGCTGAGCAATGATGCCGCTGGCCGGATGGCGCTCTGGGAAGGGCTCCTTGCCCGATGAGTCCAGCAGCCACGCATTGAGCAGGGCGAAATATTGCGGGAAGGCCTCTGATCCGGCCGAGCGCAGGGCCGAGCCCGTGCGCATATCGGCCCCTAAGGCCCGCCCGACGCCCAGATCGATCCGCCCCGGAGCCAGACCTTCGAGCACCATGAACTGTTCAGCGATCTTGAGCGGGGAATGGTTCGGCAGCATCACCCCACCAGAGCCCAGCCGGATGCGGCTGGTGACCTGGGTCATGGCGGCGATCAAGATTTCGGGGGCCGAGCCGCCAAAGGCTGGGATCGAGTGATGTTCTGCCACCCAAAACCGGTTGAAACCGAGCCTTTCGGCGATCTGGACCATGGCGATGGTTTCGCGCACCGCTTCGGCGCCGGTCATGGCACCCAGCAGAGGCGAGAGGTCGAGAACGGACAGTTCGGTCATGACATTTCCTCACCGGGCTTTTCGCCCGCAGACTGTTCGATGGCTCCCAAGGCGTCGGCAAGCCGCATCTTGGCCGATCCGGGCTTGAGGGGCTGTTGTTGATCGGGATGGGGCGCCCAGCCGGTCATGGTCAAGATGTCAAAGGTGGCGCGCACCTTACCGTCGGGATCGCTGAACCGGTCCTGATAGAGGCCCATGGCCCTGGCCAGCACGGCCCTCGTCAGGGGACGGCCCTGCCGGTCCGCCAAGGCATTGGTTTCGCCCATGCGCCGCAGGTCTTGGATCAGCTTAAGGGGATGGTCATAGCGCACCGTCACCCGGTGCGCGCTGTAACAGGCCCGCCACATCATAGGCGTCGGCGAAGGGTGCGATGCGCAGGCCCGCGCCGCCGCTCAGTTCCGACTCCGCCTCGATCAAACATTGGCGAAGCTCGGTCAGGGTCTGGCCACCAAAGATCGCCGCCATAAACAGGCCATCGGGCTTCAGGGCGCGGCGGATTTGAATCAGGGTACCGGGAAGGTCATTGACCCAGTGCAGGGCAAGGCTTGAGACCACCAGATCCAGACTGGCGACGCCAAAGGGCAGGGCCTCCTCATCTACCTGTAGGCGAAGGCTCTCGCGGCCCGCCAGCATCATCCCGGAAAGATCAGTCTCGATCACAGTTCCGACCCGTGGCCGTGCATCGCTGGTCGACAATATTTGCGAGAATATGCCTGAACGCGACCCTAGATCGACACAGACCGGAAAATCGCGCAGGATGATCTCGATCCGTTCGACCATATCGCCTGCCGCGCGGGCCTTGAGGAAATCGGCAGCGGCGAAGTCCAAGGCGGCGCGGTCCAGTCGGGCGCGGTGCAAGGAACGGTCGAACAGGCGAGGAGGGGCGCTCATGGTGCAAGGCCTATATCATCAAAGCCGGTTTCGGAAATGAGACATAGTCTTCGCACCCTGCTCGATCTGCTATTTCCGCCCCGAGATTTCGCCGAAAGGCCGTCGCAGGGGCCGGGATTGGCGGCGGATGCCTTCTTGAAGATCAGTTTTTTGGACGATCCGGTCTGTGATGGCTGCGGCATCCCGTTCGAGTTCAATCAGGGGATCGGGGCCCTTTGCCCGGCCTGTATGGCGAGGCCAAGAGCCTTTGCCCGGGCGCGGGCGGCCTGTCTCTATGATGAGGCCTCGCGCGACCTGATCTTGCGGTTCAAACATGCCGACCGGCCCGATCTGGCCAAGCTGTTTCAGCAATGGATCAGCCGCGCGGCTCGGGATCTGATCGTTGATGCCGATGCGGTGGTTCCGGTCCCGCTCCATCCCTTGCGGCTTCTATCGCGGCGCTACAATCAGGCGGCCGAGATCGCCCGCCCTCTCGCGCGACAAGCGGGCCTCGTCTATCTGCCCGACAGTCTCAAACGTCACCGGGCGACTGCGAGCCAAGGGGGGCGGTCTGGCTCTGGGCGAAGGCGCAACGTGGCTGGGGCCTTCATCGTACCAACCGGTTATCAGCGTCAGATCAAGGGGCGGCGGATTTTGCTGATTGATGATGTTTTGACCACAGGGGCCACGGCAGAGGCCTGCGCGAAGGCATTGCTGAGGGCTGGGGCACGCGCTGTCGATGTTGCTGTGGTGGCAAGGGTGCGCACGACGGAAAATCACCCTATATAGAGGGCATCAGACCACGAAAGGCCCGCCATGACCGCCGTGACCATCTATACCAAGCCCTTCTGCCCCTATTGCACCCGCGCGCTCGGGCTTCTGCGTCAAAAGGGCGTCAGCTATCAGGAGATCGAAGCGGGTATGGACCCGGCCCTTCGTCAGGAAATGATGCAGCGTTCGGGGCGCTCGACCTATCCGCAGATCTTTATCGGCGACAAGCATGTCGGCGGCTGTGATGACATCATGGCGCTGGAGCGTGACGGCAAGCTGGATGCGATGCTCGCCGCATGAGCAGGCTGGCCGTCGCCCTGATCCAGATGCGCACGCCCGCGACTCAGGCCGCGGCCTTGGCTATGGCTGAGCCCTTGATCCGCCAGGCGGCCTCCGAAGGCGCGCAGCGGGCACGAACCTCTTGCAGCGTAATCGCGACGCCATGTTCGCAGCCCTTCGACCCACGGAAGAGGATGTCTGTGTTCAGGGTCTGGTGGCCTTGGCGGCAGAGCTGAAAATTTGGCTCTTGATTGGATCGGCGCTGGTTCTGCGTCCTGACGGATTGGCCGCCAATCGCAGCCTGATGATTTCGCCCGAAGGTCAGATCGTCGCCTCCTACGACAAGATCCACATGTTTGACGTCGACCTGCCCACGGGCGAGCGTCATCGCGAATCCTCAGCCTATACCCCCGGAGAGGCCGCAACCGTGGTGCCCCTGCCGGACGTGAAAATGGGCCTAACCATCTGTTATGATA
>JBEGOG010000349.1:0-3278 GCA_041182125.1 Pseudomonadota bacterium | reverse complement strand
CGTCGCTACGGACAGGCCCAGCCAGAACAGGATCCGCGTTCGCCATCCCTCGGTTCCTAGACCACGGGAGGCGGCATAGAGGCGACCCAAGGCGGCCATCGCCAGGGTCGTGGTGCCGCAAAGGACCGCATCCGTCTTGGCAATGGAGGCCTCGGTGGACAGAAGAAAGCTCGCGCCCAAGACGGCTCCGGCGATCAGTCCTCCACGCGGACCAAAAAAGGCCGCCGCGCCCCACGCACAGGCTGCGGCCGCCAGCATGGCGCCGAGCAGGGACGGCAGGCGGTAGGCCCAGATCTGGCGGGCCTCGACGCCCGAGAACAGGCTGACGCTGGCCGACTGGAGCCAATGGATGCCGACGGGCTTCTTGTCGCGCGGCTCGCGCGGCTGGTCCTGATAGTTGATTTTGACGAAGTCTCGGGTCTCGAGCATCTGCGCTGTGGCTTGAGCGAAGCGCGATTCATCGCGATCCAACGGCGGCAGGGCAAAGACGCCCGGCAGCCCAGCGATCATGGCGATCAGCGCCGCCAACAGGGGGCCGCGCACACCGCTCGACCAACGATCCAAAAAGGAGTTCATCATTTGGTCAAGATAGCGCCGAAAATTGCATCCGTCTTGGTCTTGCATCGCCCCACTGCCCTTGCCCCTCGAAACCGGCTATGAGGGAAGCGAATTTGGATAGGATCCCATGACCCCTGACGTTTCCATCGTGGTGCCCGTGTTTAACGAGACCGGCAATGTCGGCCCTCTGGCGCGCGAAATCGCCGCTGCCTTTGCCGGGCAGGCCTATGAGATGATCTTCGTCGATGATGCCAGCACCGATTCGACTAGGGCCGATCTAGTCGCGCTGAAGGCAGACTTGCCAAGCCTTCGGGTCCTGTCCCATCAGCGCAATAGTGGTCAGAGCCGTTCGGTCCGCACCGGCATATTGGCTGCCCGCGCGCCCATCGTCGTGACCATGGACGGTGATGGCCAGAACGATCCAGCCGATGCACCGCGCTTGGCCGCCCGTCTTGTGGCGAGCCCGGATCAGGTGGCCTTGGTCGGTGGCCAGAGGGTCAAGCGACAGGACAGTCTGGCCAAGAAGTTTGCGTCAAAGGTCGGCAATGGCGTGCGCAAGCGCCTGCTCAAGGACGGAGCCGAAGATACCGGATGTGGTCTAAAGGCCTTCCGCCGCGAGGCCTTTCTACGCTTGCCCTATTTTGATCACATCCATCGCTATCTGCCCGCTCTGATGATCCGCGAAGGTTATCAGGTCGCTTTCGAACCGGTCGGTCACCGCGCGCGGATGGCCGGGGCGTCGAAATATACCAACCTTGGCCGTCTTTGGGCGTCACTGTCCGATCTGTTGGGCGTCATGTGGCTCAATAGCCGCTCACGCCTTCCGGGGCAGGTGGCCGAGGACTAGCGTCCTAGGTCAGGACCGTGAAGATCAGGGTCGCGACCAGCACGTCAAACAGGCGCGGAACAAAGCGGCTGATGGGCGGGGCCACGGGACGGATGGGGTAGGTGAGGGCCATGAGGGGCTCCGGCAAGGACCTGTCGATCCCATGGCCGGAGCAAGATCAGAGCCAGTCATGGCTCTGGCTCACGTCCTAACAATAGACTGTAATTGTTGAATATTTTTTCGCGTTAAGGTTTTGACGCCCGCGCTTTGGGCAGCCGATCTTGCCGGGGTGGACGGTTCTGACTCGGCGCGGTTTGCCTAGGCGTCGGTGGTGTAGCGCCGGTACCACTCAATAAAGCGCGGTAGGCCGACCTCAAGCGGGGTTGTGGGATGATAGCCCGTCACCCCAGCGATCTTAGAAATGTCGGCATAGGTCGCGGTCACGTCCCCGGCCTGCATGTCGGTGAAGATCTTCTTGGCCGGAATGCCGATGGCCTGTTCAAGGATCTCGATCATCTTCAAAAGCCCGACGGGCTGGCTATCGCCTATATTATAGACCTGATGGCGCTCAGCCCCCTTGCCCGGCGGCGTGCAGGGGATCAGGCCAAGGATTCCGTCGACAATGTCGTCGACATAGGTGAAGTCGCGGGCCATCTGACCCTGCCCAAAGACTGTGATGGGCCTTCCCGCCATGATCTCACGGGTGAAGCTGTAATAGGCCATGTCCGGCCGCCCCCATGGACCATAGACCGTGAAGAACCTCAGGCCGGACTGGGGCAGGTCATAGAGATGGGCATAGGAGGTCCTGCTCGCTAAAGCCCTGACCGTTTAAGGGGCGGTCGCCATAGACTGAGCTGGACGAGGCATAGATGAGGTGGTTCAGGCGCGGCGCATGGCGGCAGGCCTCCAGCACACTGAGATGACCGGTCAGGTTCGAATGGGCATAGGCAAAGGGATTGTCGATCGAGTGGCGCACGCCGGCTTGGGCGGCCAGATGGATGAGGCAGTCCGCGCCGCTTTCCTTGACCAGCGCCGCCATGGCGTCGGTGTCAGCAATATCCATCCGCACCATCCTGAAACCCTTGTACGGGCTTAAGGTCGCGGCGCGAGCCTCTTTTAGGGCGGGGTCGTAATAGGCGTTGAAGATATCGACGCCGATGACCTCTTGGCCCTCGAGGAGGAGCCGTTCGCACACGGCTCGGCCAATAAAGCCTGCCGCACCGGTCACAAGAAGGGTCATGGCTCGCCTAACGCGCTGTAATCGGCGCATCCTCGCCGTATCTAGGGACTGTTTGCCATGGATTGAGCCCGGTTTCTACTGCGCCCGCCTTGCGGTATGAAGCCTTTGAGCGGCCATCTTGTCCCAACCTATGCAGGCGATCATGACTGATAGACCTTCGATCCTCGTGGCAGGCGGTGCCGGGTTCATTGGCGCCCAGACCTGCAAGGCGCTCTATCAGGCGGGTTACCTGCCCGTCACCCTCGACAATCTGAGCACGGGCTACGAGGCGGCGGTCAAATGGGGGCCGTTCCATCGGGGTGATCTGCGCGACCGCGAGTTGGTGATGCAGCTCGTCCGTGAGTATGACATCAAGGCCGCGATCCATTTTGCCGCCTATAGTCTGGTCGGCGAGAGTGTGACCAATCCGGCCAAATATTATGACACTAATGTCGGGGCTGCGACGCTGTTCGCTTCGGCCCTGATCGAGGCCGGTGTCGGGGCGCTGGTCTTTTCCTCGACGGCGGCGGTCTATGGCGTGCCGAGCGTCTCGCCGATCCCAGAGACCCACCCCACCGTGCCGATCAATCCTTACGGCGCCTCCAAGCTGGCCTTTGAGGGCACCTTGCGCTGGCTGGGTGAGGCCCATCCCTTCCGCTGGACGGCGCTGCGCTA
>JBEGOG010000348.1:0-2765 GCA_041182125.1 Pseudomonadota bacterium | reverse complement strand
AAGTCTTCGGGGTCCAGAGCACGAGGCCCTTGACCAAGGACGTCCCAACCGCTTGGGTCTTTTGTATGACTAGCCATGATTTGCGCACCATGCGCATTGACCTCGCCTGTGCGCAAGCCGCAGCAGACAATGGAGAGACCCCTGTAGGGGCTGTTGTGGTCGATTCTGCCACCGGAGAGGTGATTTCAAGCGCCGGGAACCAGCCCATCGGCCTGAATGACCCCACCGCCCACGCTGAGATCCTCGCCCTGCGCGCTGCAGCCCAGAAGGTCGGAAACTATCGCCTAACCGGCCTGACGCTGGTCGTTACCCTCGAGCCTTGCGCTATGTGTGCCGGTGCCATTAGCCATGCCCGCATCGGCAGGCTTGTGTTTGGGGCGGACGATGCCAAGGGCGGCGCGGTGGTCCATGGGCCCCGCTTTTTCGAGGGGGCAACATGCCATTGGCGGCCAGAGGTTCAAGGCGGGGTCTTGGCGGACGAGAGCGCCGCCTTGCTTAAGGGGTTTTTCAAGGCCCGGCGGCAGGCCAAGAAGGAGTGACGGTCTAGGCCACGGTCTCTGTCAGACGAAACTCCAGACGCGCCTTCACCGCAGGCCATTCTGTATTGATGATCGAAAAGACTACCGTGTCACGGACATGGCCGGTCCATGTGATCTTATGGTGCCGCAAGACGCCCTCTTTTTGCGCGCCGAGCTTGGCAACGGCGGCCTGACTGCGGGCATTGCGCACATCGACCATGAACTCGACCCGCACCGCGCCGCAATCAAAGGCGTGATCGAGCAGCAGGAGCTTGGCTTCAGGATTGACCGGCCCGGACCGCGCATCGGGATGGAGGAAGGTCGCGCCGCCATCGGACTTGCGCCGGATGGCATAGCCAATGCGCTCGCCCCTCTGGGTTTCACCCAAGGTCTGGGCCCAGAAGGTTTCGAACCCCTCCCCACAGCCATTGACCGACATGATCTCCCACGCCTCAGGATCACAATCGATCGAGGCCTTCAGCGCCTCTTCGTGTGCAGGCGTAACGGGTTCCAGCCGAACATAACGGCCTTCGAGGGGACGGCTGAGGAGGTGCATGGTGAGGGGGCGGGTCCTATGGCGCTGGATCGAACGATCCTCACCATTGTGGGTGTGCCGAATTCAGAGATCAACCGTTCGGTATAACAATGGCTTCAATCCATTCAGCCAACGCCGCCTCTGACAGATCGCCAGCGGCTAGTGACAAGATTTTCTGTGTCGCATCAACTTGGGTAGGTTTGAAATTCATCCCATTGATGGCCAAAAACACACCAATCGCCAAAAACGCTGCCCTCTTGTTGCCGTCAACAAAGGGGTGGTTCCGCGCAATGCCAAAGCCATAAGACGCAGCCAATTGGGCCAATGTGCTGTGCGGCTCATAGGCGAGACGATTTAAGGGCCGGTCCAGCGCCGAATCTAAGAGGCCGCTATCCCTAATGCCGATCAATCCTCCATGCAACTCTAGGTCGCGGTCGTGGAGGTGAATCAAGGCAGACCTATCGATCCATATCGGTTCAGACATGACTGGATCGCCTATTTGGCTAGGGCGTCAAAAGTTTGCTTATACTGCGCCATGAAGGCTTCGCCCGCCGCGATCTGAGTCTCGATGGTGGCAGACTTGGTGGGGGACACAAGTTGCTCCGTTGTCGCAACAGCGCGAGCACTTATCTCTGCGATCTCTTCTGCGACACTCCGGGCGTTCGCGGTCACAAAACCCAAAGTCTCTTTTGACGTTCTAGAGGTCATGGCGTTTACCACCCTTAGCTTGCGTCTTATTGTACGCCCAGCCCACCCCGACGTCAAACCGCGCCGCTCGCCTGATAGATCAGGCGCAGATAGGCCCAGAGCGGTGTGGCTAAGGCGATGCCCATCAGGCCTTCGAACAGGGTGGCAAAGAGGTTGAAGCGGTTTGCGGCCCTATCGAGCGCCATAGACACAACGCGGCCCAATGCCGCTCCCGACCAGGCCAGACCCAGAGCCGCTGCCATGCAGGCCCCGATCTTGGGTGATGAGACCAAGGCCACCGCGACACCGGCATGAGACACAAAGAACAGGCCGCCATAGGTCGCGCGCACTTCCGAGAGGCTGTGGGTCACCCCTTCCGTCAGCGACAGACCGACCATCTTGAGCACCCGTGCGGGACGGGTCAGGGCCAGCACACCCAAGCCACCGCCGATCAAACAGGCGATCACCGCCAAGAACAGGCAAAGGTGCAGCGTGGTCACAGTCGTTTCCCCCCATAGCGGCTGGATCGGCACCACCGTGCCCCAGACCCTCTTGATATGCGCCACCCGCCGCTCAGTTCCAAGGGAGCCGTCACAGGACTTTTACAAAAATCATCGGGCCCTCGCCCTTGACTCCCCGGCTCAGGGTCCATACCTGAGACCCGTTAGCACTCACGGGTCCCGGCTGCTAACGCCCGGGTCCTCGTGCTACATCCCTTAAATGACAACCGTTCCTAACGGAGACTACAGATGAAGTTTCGTCCCCTCGGCGACCGCGTTTTGATTAAGCGCATCGCAGAAGAAGAAAAGACCAAGGGCGGGATCATCATCCCCGACACCGCCAAGGAAAAGCCGCAAGAAGGCGAAGTGATCGCTGTTGGCCCCGGCGCGCGTGACGAAGATGGCAAGTACATCACCCCGGACGTCAAGACCGGCGACCGCATCCTGTTCGGCAAGTGGTCGGGCACGGAAGTGAAGATCGAAGGTGAAGATCTCTTGATCATGAAAGAGAGCGACATCCTCGGC
>JBEGOG010000347.1:0-2870 GCA_041182125.1 Pseudomonadota bacterium | reverse complement strand
AGCCGAGCAGGGCCGAACCGGGCGGCGGGTTCTTGCTGGCTTGGAAGCGTGCGAGAAGCTGCTCGTCCGTCAGCACGACTTTCTCAGGGGCGCTCTCTGTCGCGCTCTCTGGGGCTATTGCGTCGCTCATAGCTCTATTTCTTCCGAAATTGGTCGAGGGACACGATCTTGGGCCCTTCGGATACAGGCTCGGTTGGGGTATCCGGCTCAGGCGGGGTGGGTTCGACCTCTGGGACTTCGACGTCGAACTGCAGCATAAACTGTACGCTGGGATCAAAGAAACGCGACACAGCCACATAGGGCACGGTCATACGCTTAGGCTGGCCGCGACACAGCCACATAGGGCACGGTCATACGCTTAGGCTGGCCACCAAAGCTCAGGGTTATGGAAAAGAGTGTGTCCGCCACCACCAGATCCCAGAACTGGTGCTGCAAGACGATGGTCATCTCTTCTGGGAACTTGGCCAGAAGGTCAGACGGAATGGAAACGCCTGCCGCCGTCGTCTTGAACGAGACATAGAAGTGGTGAGCGCCGGGGATGCCCGCAGGCGAAGCCGCTCGCTGCAGGGCCGCCTTCACAACCCCGCGCAGAGCCTCCTGCGCCATCTGATCGTAATGCATCTCATCCGGCGTGATTTTATCTTTAGCCATATCGGGTCGTCACTTTCCGGAAGATCTTAGCGTCAAGGGCAGGGCAGGAACTATTGAAAAAGCCTACCCTTTGTCGGTCAAACTGCAAAGGGGCGAGTGGCTCAAGGGCGCTCTATCATATTCTCTGCGGTTTTTGCTGGCGCGAGTCTTTCTAGCGGTCCAAAAGCCTTGTCAGAGCCTGTGCGGGTTTGCGCCGGTCGTTGCGTCGTGTAGAAGTCGAGTTGCGTTCCTTCAGAACGTGGCGGGGGCGTCTTTTTCTAAGGGTGAAGGTTCGTGCTTCATAAAGCCTTAAAGCCTGGGGCCGCTGGCCAGTTGTCCTCGTTGCCCTCTGTGCCGCCTTGAGCGTTACAGCCTGCGCGGGAAAGCAAAAAAAGCCATCGATGGCCTACGAAGAGCGTCCGGTGGAGCTGCTCTATGCTGTCGGCTCAGAACGACTCGATTCGAAGATGTGGAACGAGGCGATCAACCTTTTTCGCGAGGTGGAGCGCCAGCACCCCTATTCGGAATGGTCACGTCGCGCGATCCTGATGACCGCCTATGCGCACTATCAAGGCAATCAGTATGAGGAAGCCGTTGGTGACGCGGACCGGTTCGTCTCCCTCTATCCCGGCAATCCTTCGGCAGCCTATGCCTACTATCTGAAGGCCGTTTGCTATTTCGAACAGATCGTTGATGTGGGCCGTGACCAAGCCTCGACCGAGCAGGCCCTCGCCGCCCTACGCGAAGTGGTTCAGCGCTATCCCCGCTCCGAATATGCCTCTGACGCTCGACTGAAGATCGACATGGTCAATGACCAGTTGGCGGGCAAGGAAATGTCCGTCGGCCGCTGGTACCTTCGCAATGGTGAAACCTTGGCCTCAATCGGCCGGTTCCGGATGGTCATTGATCGCTATCAGACGACCTCCCACACCCCCGAAGCGCTCTATCGCTTGGTGGAGGCCTATCTGACCGTCGGCTTGATCGACGAGGCCAAGCGCAATGCGGCTGTTCTGGGTCACAATTTCCCCGGCGACGTCTGGTATTCCGATGCTTACAAGCTGATGGAAGGCAAGGGCGTTCGCCCAGCCCTGACCCCAGAAGCGCGCAGCAAGGGCTTTGGCGGCCTCTTCTTTAACCGCACGCCCCAACTGACCGCCGCGGCGACCGAAAAGGGTCCCCCGCCGCCAGAGTCGGGTTCGCCCGATAAGGAAGTCACCCCGGCGGGCCCCGTGCCCCAGACCAAGAAGAAAAGGCGCTGGTTCCGCCCGTTCAGTCAGGATTGAGCGGAATAGCCATGATCTTGCTCGCCGCTGATTGGCAGAATCAGCCCAGAGTGGCGGAATGCTGACGGCGCTGATCATAAGAGACGTGGTCCTCATCGAAAGTCTGGACCTAACCGTGGGCCCAGGCTTGACCGCGCTTACCGGTGAGACCGGTGCGGGAAAGTCGATCATTCTCGATGCCTTGGGCTTGGCAACAGGGGCCAGAGCCGATGCGGGACTTGTGCGTCGCGGCGCGACCCAAGCGGTGGTCACGGCCATGTTCGATCTTCCCCAAGCCCATGCGGTTTGGCCGGTGCTGGAGGAGAAGGGTCTAACCTCTTCACCCGGTGAGGAGTTGATCCTTCGCCGTGTCCTCAGTGCCGACGGTCGATCTCGCGCCTTTGTCAATGACCAGGCCGCCAGCGTTGGTGTGCTCAAAGAGTTGGGCAATCTGCTGCTCGAGGTCCATGGCCAGCATGAGACGGTCGGCCTGCTCGATCCGCGAAATCATCGCCCCCTGCTCGACCATTTTGGCGGCTGTCGTCCGCTGGCGCAGGCCTGCTCGCAAGCTTGGGAGGGGTGGCGCCAAGCGCGTCAAGCCCTCGACCATCTGCGCGAGAGCACGCAAAAGGCTGCCGCCGACATCGAAGAGATCAGCCTTCGCCTGGCTGAACTCGACCTTTTGGCCCCAATGCCGGGCGAAGAAACCGAGCTGGCAGGCCAGCGGGCCTTGCTGGGATCAGCCGAAAAGGCCCTGACCGATATTGCTGCAGCGCGGGAGGGTCTGGCCGGAGACGCCCTAGCCAACCGGCTCGCCCAAGCCTTTCGGGCGCTGGAGCGGGCGCGAGAGCGGGCGCTGCAGTCGGGTGCGGCCAGCGACAGCCTCGCCGTTCTGCGTCTGACCGACGCGGCCAATGCGGTCGATCGGGCCTTGGTTGAGACCCAAGAGGCGGCCTCGGCCATTGATGCTGCCGCCAA
>JBEGOG010000346.1:0-3241 GCA_041182125.1 Pseudomonadota bacterium | reverse complement strand
CTTGCGGTCGACAATATAGATGAAGCCCTCTTCATCGAGGCGGGCCACGTCGCCGGTCTGCAGCCAGCCATCGACGATGGTCGAGGCGGTGGCGTCAGGCCGGTTGATATAGCCCTTGATCACGGGCGAACCCTTGACCCAAAGCTCGCCGACCTCGCCGACGGGTAGGGTATTGCCCGCATCATCGACGACCTTGACGATCAAGGTCGCGACCGGGGGGCCTGCGCTGTCTGGCCGGTCAATGAAGAAGTCGCCGGAGATCGAGGTGATGATGCCGCTGGTCTCTGTCATGCCATAGCCGGTATTGGGACGGGCCGTAGCCACCGAGCTGTCAATCTTGGCCACCAGATCAGGCTGGAGCTGCGCGCCGCCGCCGCCCAAGGAGAGCAGGCTCGACAGGTCATATTTGCTAAAGTCAGGGTGGGTGATCAGTTCGCGCGACATCATCGGCACGCCGCTCATGGCCGTGACCTTTTCGCGGGCGATCAGCTTGAGCGCATCACCGGCATCCCACTTGTACATCAGCACAATGGCCCCGCCGCCTGCCGTCGTCGCATAGGCGCCGCAATTGTTGGCCGTGACGTGGAACAGGGGCGTGGTCAGCAGGGCGGTCGGCCAAGGGATCGACTCAGGATCGGGAGCCGGGGTGTTGGTGGCCCGCTGGATAGCCAGGTTCTGGGCCTGACCGGCAAAGACCATGTTGAACAGGTTGGCGATACAGCTGCGATGGGTCAGCTGTGCGCCCTTCGGACGACCGGTGGTGCCCGAGGTGTAGAAGATGCAGGCATCGTCATCGGGATCGATGGTGGCGTCGGGCAGGACGGGCGCGGCGGCCTCGACCTCTGACCAAGGCGTGACACCGGCTGGGATATTGGCGGTGCGAACAGCGACGACCTTGATGCCATTCGCCATCTCAGGCCGCTCCGCGATGCGGGCAAGACGCTCGGAATCGACGAACAGGATCTTAGGCGCGGAGTCTTCCAGCGCAAATTCCAGCTCATCGGCAACCCACCAGGCGTTCAGGCCGACAACGGCGACGCCAAGGCACAGGCTGGCCCAATAGATCAACATCCATTCAGGATAGTTGCGCATGCCGATGGCGATCCGGTCGCCGCGCTTGACGCCCTGGGCTGCAATCCAAGCGGCAATGGAGGCCACCTTCTCGTGCGACTGGCCATAGGTCAGGCGCTCGTCCTCAGATAGTCGCGGTCGGCGAAGGCGACGGTCGACAGCCAAAAATCGCGGATCGTCGGCGGGGCGTTCTTGAAGGCCAGCAGGCTTTGCCCACGCACTTCGATTTCATGGACTTCGAGCGGAGAGCCGGGGCCGGACAGTTCGGCGCGGGCCTCTTTCAATTCAGCGTAATACATAGATCCTCCAGCAATCCAATCTTGGCGTTGGTTTTGTATGTGCGAGCGCGAGGGGCAGGGCTTGCCGTCTCGATCCCTTCAATCCCTATGGTGACAAGCCGTTGCGGGTTGCGCCAGTCGAAATCGTTACGCGAAGGTCAGGCAGCGACTGCCAATTCATTTTTTGTTCGCTGCTGAGCCAAAATGGCGATGTCGGCATCGGCCGAGAGGCCAAGGGCCTGCATCATCTCATGCCGATCAGGTCCCAATTTCGGGGGATAGGCCGCCGCCTTGCTCTTTTTGCTCTTGGCCCAATAGCCGAGGATTCGAACCAGATTGGCCGGACGGCGCAGCCACGCGTCTGGATGTTCCAGCATGTGGAACCCGCGCAGAGCCTCGCGCAGCAGGTCGGTTTCGGTGCGAATGGCCGGGCCAATGCCATCTTCAAAGAAGCTGAGCAGGATGCGGGTGCGCAGGCGCGGCTTGTAGTCGGGGGTCAGGATCTGCTCGGCCCGCTTGATCGCGCCCCGGTCTTGGCGCTGCATGACATCGAAATAGGGCTTTAGATCCGTGTGAAGCCGCTGCTGATAGGCCAGCAACCGGGCCTTGGGATCGCTCTGAGCGGTCAGAACATCGCGCAGGGCATAGGCTGCCACAGCCGCGAACGAGCAGCCCCGGCCATAGAGCGGGTTGGTGCGGATCAGGGTGTCACCGACGGCGAAGAAGCCGAGGACGGCTGGCACTTCACCGGGTGCGAGGTCACGCCAGCGGCTGAGCAGGTTGCCCATGCCGAACACCTTGCTGACCGGCTCGGATAGGGCCTTGTCGGTCCAGACCTTCAAGCCCGGAATATTGGCGACGATGCCGTCCCAGGTCTCGGGATGAACGATGGCCTTGCGCATCTCATATTCGATTTCCGGCGTGCACAGGGTGATGGAGAAGCAGCCATTGTCTGCCGGAAAGACGCCAAACTTCAGATAGCCCAGATCGCCCGTGGCCGGAGGATTGTCATCGCGTGAAGGCTCAACCTGACCGGGGCGCAGGCGATAGTGGCGGGTAAAGTAGAGGATACCGGCGCTTTCACTGGTCTCAGAAATGGGCGCATTGGCGGCCATCAGCTGGTCAATGGCCGAGCCGTTCTTGCCGCTGGCATCAATGACCATATCGGCCAGCATCTCGACCGGTCCGGTCTCATCCTCGCCGCGTAGGCCCGTGACGGTAACAATGCCGTCCGCATTGGTCTCAGAGATCAGGCTTCGGACAAACAGGTTCGACCGGATGGTGATGTTGGGTAGGCGCTCGACATAGCGGCGAATGACCAGCTCCAAGGTCGTGCGCCGACTGGTCAAGATCGACAGGTCAGCATCCTCTTGGGTTGGCTGATAGGTCGGCTTTTGGAGGGGCGACAACATGCCCTCAAAGCCCAGCTCCCGCACCCCGACATCCAGCAGTTCTTGGCGCAAGGTGGGGTGGTCGGTCTTAATGATGGTGTTGAGGCGCGCCAAAAAGGCGTGGCTCTGGCGCAGATGGCCCACGCCGCGCCGGGTCCAGTCATGAAAGGCCTCGTCCGGACTGCCCTCAGGCGGCGGTCCGTCACGCTCGATCAGGGTCAGGGACTTGCCCGTCGGACCCAAGGCGAGTGCCGTACAGAGACCGGCAATGCCAGCCCCGATCACGAGGATCTTCTCCGTCATATCCAACCCATAGTTTTCATCGCGACGATCATGTGCCGCCGTTCAAGACCACCCTATCAAATATGGCGGCCCTCTGTAACTGAACTTAGATCACATGGGTCGCGGTTCCAGCAACCACATACCAGGTCACAAAGAGGCTACAGATCAAGGCTCCGGGCACATAGCTGTTGGTCCGCCGCCAGGTGAAGGTGGCGATGG
>JBEGOG010000345.1:0-4393 GCA_041182125.1 Pseudomonadota bacterium | reverse complement strand
AGAACTGTGTTTGACAATCGTGCTGTCGCCCCTCGTGGGTGCGGTGCTGGCCGGTCTCCTCGGCCGCGTGATCGGTCGCAGTGGGGCGCACTGGGCCACGATCATCGGCGTGGGCCTGTCCTTCGTGCTGTCGCTGCGCGTGTTCCAGCTCATCGTGCTCGAGGGCGAGCCGGCGCTGAACACCAACCTCTACACCTGGCTCGAAGCCGGCGGTGTCGCGTTCCACGTGGGCTTCCTGGTCGACCAGCTCACCGCGACCATGATGCTGGTCGTGACGTTCGTGTCGTGGATGGTGCACGTCTACACCATCGGCTACATGCACGACGATCCGGGATACCAGCGCTTCTTCTCGTACATCTCGCTGTTCACCTTCAGCATGCTGATGCTGGTGATGTCGAACAACTTCATGCAGCTGTTCTTCGGCTGGGAGGCCGTCGGCCTCGTCTCCTACCTGCTGATCGGCTTCTGGTTCAAGCGCGACACCGCCATCTACGCCAACCTCAAGGCGTTTCTCGTCAATCGCGTCGGCGACTTCGGCTTCCTGCTCGGCATCGCGGCGGTGCTGGGCGTGGGATTCATCCTCGCGGCAGCGATCCTAGCCCCTAAGGCTCCGGATCCAGAGAAGCTCTCGGCCTACGAGTGCGGCTTCAACGCCTTTGACGATGCGCGCATGAAGTTTGACGTTCGGTTCTATCTGGTCTCCATCCTCTTCATTATTTTCGATCTCGAAGTGGCGTTCCTGTTTCCTTGGGCTGTGAGCCTGATGAAGCTGCCGCAAGAGGTTCAGCCCTTTGCGTTCTGGTCGATGATGACTCGGCGTTCTCACCGTCGGGTTCATTTATGAGTGGAAAAAGGGAGCCCTGGAATGGGAGTGACCCTACCGGCCCAATCTGGCCTGTTGAAGCCCGCCCAGTCGGGCGCGACATCAACGGTCGAGGGCTATAACCCCAAGCTCCATGATCCGTTCTTTGACGGCGTCTCGGATCAGTTGGCAGACAAGGGCTTTGTCCTCGCCGCTGCCGATGACCTCATCACCTGGGCCCGCACGGGCTCATTGATGTGGATGACCTTTGGTCTGGCCTGTTGCGCCGTGGAAATGATGCAGGCCTCGATGCCGCGTTATGACCTTGAGCGTTACGGCTTTGCCCCGCGCGCCAGTCCGCGTCAGTCCGACGTGATGATCGTCGCCGGGACCTTGACCAACAAGATGGCTCCGGCCCTGCGCAAGGTCTATGACCAGATGCCAGAGCCGCGCTACGTCATCTCGATGGGCTCCTGTGCCAATGGCGGCGGCTATTACTATTTCAGCTACTCGGTCGTTCGCGGCTGTGACCGCGTTGTGCCCGTGGACATCTATGTCCCCGGCTGCCCGCCCACAGCGGAAGCGCTGGTCTACGGCGTGCTGCAACTGCAAAAGAAGATCCGTCGCACGGGGTCCATTGAACGATGAGCATCGTGACCACAGAGCGTCTGGCCGCGCTGGCTGAACAGATCACCGCCAAGGCAGGGAGTGCCGTCACTGGCTCCACCATCGCCTTTGGGGAATTGAACATCGAAGCGCGGGCCGATCAGATCGTTCCGCTGCTGACCCTTTTGAAGGACGATGCGGACTTCCAGTTCCAGCAGCTGATCGAGCTGTGCGGCGTTGACTATCCAGAGCGCCCCCTGCGGTTCGATGTCGTCTATCTGCTCCTGTCCCTGACCAAGAACCTGCGTCTGCGGGTCAAGGTTCAGACCGACGAGGATACAGCGGTTCCTTCGGTGACGGGCGTCTACCCCAATGCCGATTGGTGCGAGCGCGAGACCTTCGACATGTACGGCGTGTTCTTCTCAGGGCACCCAGACCTGCGCCGCATCCTGACCGACTATGGCTTCCATGGTCACCCCTTGCGCAAAGACTTCCCGATGACGGGCTATGTCGAGGTTCGTTATGACGACGAGGTTCGTTATGACGACTCGCTCAAGCGCGTGGTCTACGAGCCGGTGAAGATCACCGAATATCGTGCGTTCGATTTCCTCAGCCCATGGGAAGGCGCGCAATACGCCCTTCCAGGCGACGAAAAGGCGAAGGTGTAAGCTCATGGCTGATGACATGACCCCGCTGCCGACTGTGGCCTCTACCGAGGCTGACGTGGCCTTGGTGACGGAAACCAAGGTTCGCAAGTTCAACATCAATTTCGGTCCTCAGCATCCGGCTGCCCACGGCGTTCTGCGCCTGGTGCTCGAGCTTGACGGCGAAGTGGTCGAGCGAGTGGACCCCCATATTGGTCTTCTCCATCGCGGCACCGAGAAGCTGATCGAAGCGCGCACCTATCTACAGAACACGCCCTATTTCGACCGCCTCGACTATGTGGCGCCGATGAATCAGGAGCATGCCTTCGTTCTGGCCATCGAAAAGATGCTCGGCCTCGAGGTGCCCAAGCGGGCCCAGCTGATCCGGGTCCTATTCTCCGAAATTGGCCGCATCCTGTCGCACCTGCTGAACGTCACGACCCAAGCCATGGACGTGGGTGCTCTGACGCCGCCGCTCTGGGGCTTTGAGCAGCGCGAAAAGCTGATGGTGTTCTATGAGCGCGCCTGCGGTGCCCGCCTGCACGCCAACTATTTCCGTCCTGGTGGCGTCCATCAGGACCTGCCTGAAGCGCTGATCGCGGATATTGACGCCTGGTGTCTCGCGTTCCCGAGTTACATGCGCGACATGGACGATCTGATCACGGGCAACCGGATCTTTAAGCAACGCAATGTCGATATCGGCGTTGTCACCCGTCAGGAGGCTCTGGATTGGGGCTTTTCGGGCGTCATGGTGCGCGGTTCTGGCATCGCTTGGGACCTGCGTCGCAACCAGCCTTACGAGTGCTATGACGAGCTGGAATTCGACATTCCGCTTGGCAAGAACTGCGACTGCTATGACCGCTATCTGTGCCGCATGGAAGAGATGCGCCAGTCGGTGCGGATCATGCGTCAGTGCGTCGCTAAGCTGGCCGAGACTCCCGGTCCCGTCATGACCGAAGACTATAAGGTCGTTCCACCGCGCCGCGCCGACATGAAGCGGTCGATGGAAGCCCTGATCCATCACTTCAAGCTCTATACCGAAGGCTTCCACGTGCCTGCCGGTGAGGTCTATGCCTGCGTCGAAGCCCCCAAGGGTGAGTTCGGCGTGTTCTTGGTCGCTGATGGCTCCAACAAGCCCTACCGCTGCAAGATTCGGGCACCGGGCTTCCATCACCTCCAGTCGATGGACTGGATGTACCGCGGCCACATGCTGGCCGATGTCAGCGCCATTCTCGGGTCGCTGGATATTGTTTTCGGAGAGGTTGACCGATGAGCGCGGTTGCTTTGGTCCAGGGTCAACTGGATGCCTATAATGCCCAGGATGTCGACGCCCTGTGCAGCTTCTATGCCGACGACGTCATTGTCTCGGATCTGAACGCTACGCCGAACCTGCATGGCTTGAAGGCCTATCATGAGCGCCATGTCGGCCTGTTCGCGCAGTTCCCGCAGAACCAGGCTCAGCTCGTCTCGCGCATCGTGATCGGCAATACCGTGATTGATCATGAGCGCGTGCTGCGCAATCCCGAGGCCGTGCCTTTCGAGGTGGCGGCCATCTACACCATCGTCGGTGACAAGATCGCCCGCGTTGATTTCGTGAAGGCCTAAGGCATGTCCGTTCGTCGTCTTGCCAAAGACCAGCCTGCAAGCTTTACCTTCTCGGCGGCGACGCTGAAGCAGGTCAAGTGGTGGCTGACCAAATATCCGGCGGCGCGCAAGCAGTCGGCGGTTCTGCCGATCCTTTGGCTTGTGCAAAAGCAAGAGGGCTGGGTCTGTGAGCCCGCCATCCGCCAGATCGCCGAGATGCTCGACATGCCTGTGATCCGGGTGCTGGAGGTTGCGACCTTCTACACCATGATCCAGCTGGAACCGGTCGGTAAGGTCGTGATCCAGCTGGAACCGGTCGGTAAGGTCGCCCTCATTCAAGTGTGCGGCACGACGCCTTGCATGTTGCGCGGGGCCAACGATCTGATGAAGGTCTGTAAGGACAAGATCGGGGCCAAGGACAAGCTGTCTGCGGACGGAGCCTTCACCTGGCAGGAAGTCGAGTGCTTGGGCGCCTGTTCCAATGCGCCAATGGCTCAGATCAACGACTATTTCTACGAGGACCTGACGCCGGAAACCTTGGCTCAGATCATCGATGACTTTAAGGCCGGTAAGGCCCCTAAGGCAGGGTCCTATACGGGGCGTCATTCGTCCGAACCGGCAGGGGCTGTCACCAGCCTGACCGATCCGGCGCTCTATGACGGCTCTAAGGCTGCCAAACTGACCTTGCCGAACCTGCCGGAGGCTGAACCGGCCTGATGAGTAAGACAGGGCTTCATATTCCCGCTGGAGTGGACAC
>JBEGOG010000344.1:0-2539 GCA_041182125.1 Pseudomonadota bacterium | reverse complement strand
GAGCGGCCCTAGGGGAGTTCAGTTCGGTCACCGATCCAAGCACCGCGCACCCGCGCAAGGAGGGACGATGATAGAATTCGATCCAAGACGGACCCCGGTACGGCTGACCCCTCGGCTCGTCGTCGGCTTGGCTGGCATGGCCGCCCTCGCCCTCGCATGGCAGCTCAGCGCCTCTGAAACCGAAAAGGATGCCGCGCGCCAAACCGCTACGGCTCAGCTCAGCGAGCTGCAGCATGAGGCCTTCACCCAGGCCGAGGCCCAACAGGGCTATAGCCGCCCCGAAAATATCCCGGTTCAGGTGCGTAGAGGCGAAACCTTCGAGGCCGCCGTTCGCCGCGCTGGCGTCAGCGACAGTGAAGCGCGCGAAGTGGTCAAGGCCATCGGCTCGACCTTCGACACGGTCAATATCAAGGCGGGCCTCGCCTTTGACGCGGCCATCGCTAGGCCGCGTGATCAACGCGGCCCCGTGCGACTGGTCGGTCTGTCGATGCGCACCGGCCCTGCCTCGGCCTTGACCCTGTCCCGGACCTTCGATGGCGCGCTCAAGCTGCGCGAACTGGAAGAGCAACTGCGGTCGGAAACCACCGTCGCCCAAGGCCAGATGCAGGGCTCACTCTATGAAAGCGCGGCACTGGCCGGTGCGACCCCGGCCCTCACCGCCCAGGTCGTCAAGCTGTTCGGCCATAAGCTCGACTTCAGCCGCGACATCCAGCCGGGCGACAATTTCCGCATGGTCTTTGATCGGACCCTGACCGAAGCCGGCCGCACCGTCGAAACGGGCGACCTGCTCTATGCCGAGATCGAGGCCAAGGGCGGTACCAGCCGCTTCTATCGGTTCAAAGAAAACGCCAAGTCCACACCCCAATATTTCGACGAAAACGGCAAGAATATCCGCGGGTTCCTGCTGCGCACGCCCGTCGATGGTGCCCGCATGACCTCTGGCTTTGGCGTCCGCCGCCATCCGATCTTGGGCTATAACCGCATGCACCAAGGCATCGATTTCGGTGCTGGTACGGGCACCCCCGTGATCGCCGCCGGTGACGGCGTCGTCAAAGAGGTCCGCTGGAACGGCGGCTATGGCCGATGGGTCAAGATCCAGCATTCCGGCGGCTGGGTCACCGCCTATGCGCACCTTTCGCGCTGGTCGCCGAAGCTGCGTCCCGGCTCGCGCGTGCGTCAGGGCCAAGTCATTGCCTATGTCGGATCGACCGGCGCGTCGACGGGTCCGCACCTCCATTACGAAGTGATGCGCAACGGGGCCAAACTCAATCCCAAGGGCGCAAAGATCCCGCAAGGCTCAGCCCTGTCGGGTCGTAACCTCGCGGCCTTCCGAGCCGAAAAACATCGGATTGATCAGCTGCTCACGGGCGACGGCGCGCGCATTGCGTCGGTCAACCCCTCCCCCTCAGACAAGGAAAAGGCCAGTCAGGGAAGCTGACTGGCCTTGGCCTATATGGTCATCATAGGGTCGAAGGCTAAGACCTAGCCCTCGTCCGTTGAACCCGACGGTTTGGTCGCATCAAAGTTACGCGGTGGCCGACCACGGCGAGGCTTCGGGCGAACCTCTTCCAGCACCTGATCGACGGACTCAGGGGCTGTGGGGGCCGATACGGGCTCCGGACGCGCCTGCAGGCACGCAGGCGCATGGCTGGTCGATCCGTCCTGCGAGCGCAGCACGGGTGAAGCCTCTTCCATCGGTGCCGGTTGGGTCAAAGGGGTCGCCTCTGGCTCAACAACCGCTAAGGGATCCGAAGGACGCTCGCTATAGCGTTCGCGGCTTTCGTAGCGCTCACGACGATCATCACGGAACGGACGTTCTGGACGGTCCCCTTGGACGCGTTCACCTTGGAACCGTTCGCCCTGTGGCCGGTCCTGACGCTCAGGTCGGTCCTGACGCTCTGGGCGGTCCTGACGATCCCCCTGAGGCCGATCCCCTTGAGGACGATCACCCTGTTGGAAGCGCTCGCCTTGCTGGCGCGGTTCGCGGTCGCGGTCACGGCCGAAGTTGCGGTCACGATCACGGCGAGGCTGGTCTGGACGACCCTCGCCACGTTGGTCCTGACGGGTGTCTTGACGCGGTTGATCTTGACGTTGATCGGGGCGCTGCTCCTGACGAGGCTGCTCGTCGCTGACCTCTGGCTCCGAGGCCTCGGCTTGATAGTCGCCGTTCTCGTCCTCGAAATCGATGTCGAAGCCCGAGGCAATCGAATCACGTCCGAGGATTTCAGCCGCCGTGCGGTGAGGCTGAACGGCCCTCAGCAGCCGGAAATAGTGTTCGGCATGTTGCAGATAGTTTTCGGCCAGAACCCGGTCCCCGGATGACGAGGCGTCACGGGCCAGTTGCTGGTACTTTTCGAAGACATGCTGGGCATGGCCGCGAATCTTAACCCCGTCAGGGCCATTGGATTCGAAGGCTCGGTTGGCGTTCTGCTGCGGCTTGCCACCGCCGCCGGTATTGCCACCGCCGGGCCGACCGCGGCCACGCTGCCGCTTCATTCCTTTGAAATCTCTCATATCTTGTCGGTGACCTGGTTCGCCG
>JBEGOG010000343.1:0-4468 GCA_041182125.1 Pseudomonadota bacterium | reverse complement strand
ACATGCCACTTGGCCAACACGCCCTCCTCCATCGTCGGAGACAGGGCTGGCATCAGAATGTCGATGGACATGGGCTTAGCTCACATAACAGACGGCGCGGGCCGCCTGGACGATCTTTTCAACGCTCGGCAAGGCCAAGGCTTCGAGATTGGCGGCATAGGGCAAGGGCACATCTTCCTGACAGACCCGCATGGGCGGCGCATCGAGATAGTCGAAGCCGTGCTCGACGACGCGGGCGATGATTTCCGCGCCAACGCCCATCGGTCCCCAGCCCTCTTCGGTGGTGACGAGCCGGTTGGTCTTGCGCACGCTCTCGACGATGGTGGCATGGTCCAGCGGGCGCAGGGTTCGAAGATCGATCACCTCGGCCTCGATGCCCTCTTGCGCCAACAGCTCCGCGGCCTTTAGGGCGAGGCCCACCATGCGCGAATGGGCGGTGATGGTCACATGCTGGCCGACGCGGCGAACCTTGGCCTTGCCGATGGGCACGACATGGTCGTCGATCTGGGGCACATCAAACTCAACCCCGTACATCATCTCGTGCTCGAGGAAGACCACGGGGTTGGGATCGCGGATCGCTGCCTTTAAGAGGCCCTTGGCGTCGGCGGCGTCGTAGGGGGCCACCACCTTCAGGCCCGGAACATTGGCATACCAGGCCGAATAGTCCTGGCTGTGCTGCGCCCCGACGCGAGAGGCCGCGCCATTGGGACCCCGGAACACGATCGACGACTTGATCTGGCCGCCCGACATATAGAGCGTCTTGGCCGCCGAATTGATGATCTGATCGATGGCCTGCATGGCGAAGTTCCAGGTCATGAACTCGACGATCGGCTTCAGACCCGCCATGGCCGAGCCGACGCCCAGACCGGCAAAGCCATGTTCGGTGATCGGCGTATCAATGACGCGGCGCGGACCAAATTCCTGCAGCAGGTCGCGGCTGACCTTGTAGGCCCCCTGATATTGCGCGACCTCTTCGCCCATCAGATAGACCCGGTCATCGGCCCGCATCTCTTCAGCCATGGCGTCGCGCAAGGCGTCGCGCACGGTCTGCTTCACGAAAGTCGTACCTTCGGGCAAGTCCGCGTCGGCCAAGGCCACCTGCACCGAAGGCGCAGGACTGATCGCACGGGGCTCTGCTTTGGGCGTATGGGTAGGCTCTGGGGCAGGCTCAGGCGCGAATGGGCTAGCAGCGCCCTCGCCCGACAGCCGCGCGATCAGGCTGTTGACCTTGACGCCTTCGGTGCCCGACTCGACCAGCAGGGCCTCGATGACGCCCTCATCGACGGCCTCGACCTCCATGGTCGCCTTGTCGGTCTCGATCTCGGCAATGACGTCGCCCGCCTTAACGGTGTCGCCCACCTTGACGTGCCACTTGGCGAGGGTGCCCTCCTCCATGGTCGGAGACAGGGCGGGCATGAGGATGTCGACACTCATTGGGCGGCCTCGAGATAGACGTCGGTATAGAGCTCGGCCGGGTCAGGCTCGGGCGAGGTGCGGGCAAATTCGGCGGCATCAGCGACAATGGCCTTCACCTCACCGTCGATGGCCTTATAGGCGGCCTCGTCAGCCCAGCCCTTGGAGTCCAGAACCTCGCGCAGATGATCGATGGGATCGCGGGTCTTCTTGACCTCGTCCACCTCCTCCTTGGTCCGGTATTTGGCCGGGTCGGACATGGAGTGGCCGCGATAACGATAGGTCTTCATTTCCAGAATATAGGGCCCATGGCCATCGCGAGCATGGGCGGCAGCACGGCTACCAGCCTCACGCACCGCCTCTACATCCATGCCGTCCACCTCTTCACCGGGGATGTTGAAGGACACGCCCCGGCGGTGCAGGTGGGTTTCAGGGCAGCTTCCACAGCGAGGCCATGTTGAAGCTCTCATAGACCTGGCCCTGATTGGCCGCCCCATCGCCGAAATAGACGAAAGCGACATTGCCATTGGCTTTGTACTGGTTGGCCAGCGCCAAACCGGTGCCGAGCGACACCTGCGCCCCCACGATGCCGTGCCCGCCAAAGAAGCCCGCCTCGATGGAGAACATGTGCATGGAGCCGCCCTTGCCGCGCGAGGAGCCGCCGCTGCGTCCCGTCAACTCGGCCATGACTTCACGAGGGTCCATACCCGCCGCCAGCATGTGACCATGGTCACGGTAGCCGGTGATGATCTGGTCGCCCTTGACTTGGATCGACTGCATGCCGACCGCGATGGCTTCCTGGCCAATATAGAGGTGACAGAAACCGCCGATCAGTCCCATGCCGTAAAGCTGGCCCGCCCGCTCTTCGAACCGGCGCATGAGCAGCATGTCACGATAGAACTTCACCAGGTCTTCTTGGCTGTTGGCGGTCTTTGCGACCTCATTGGCTGTTGGCGGTCTTTGCGACCTCAACGCTTTTGCGCGCTCGCGCCATTGGCAACTCCTACAGCCCCAAAGGGCTCCGTTCAGAACCCAAAGACCCTGACGTAGGGTCAGGCCTGCGGCTCCATACGCACCACATAATCCCTCGGGTCCGAGAACCCAAGTAGAGATCGGGCTCTTTCCTCAAGGAGGTCCTGAGAAAGGCTCTCATTGCGCAACAGACGGGCGCGGGCCTCCATGTCCGCCCGCTGTGATTTCAGCTGCTTGAGTTCCTCGGTGCGGGCCGCCATCATCTGATTGCGCTTGGACCAGGTTAAAAGACCGCCATCACCGGCGAGGGCGTGAAATCCAAAATAGAATATCAAAAAGGCGATGGCCAAGGTCCGCCAATTGGAGCGTAGCTGAGCCAACAAATGCGAATCCCCTTTGACCTAAAAAAACCCTGACCAGTCTTGCCGGTCAGGGTTAATAGAACATGGCTAATAAAGGGTTTTTATAGAGCGCTTAGCGGCCCTTAAGGGCCCGGCGACCGGCATAGATCGCCTGATCGTCCAGTTCTTCTTGGATACGCAGCAACTGATTGTACTTGGACAACCGGTCCGAGCGGGCCAGTGAGCCAGTCTTGATCTGTCCGCAATTGGTGGCGACCGCCAGATCCGCGATGGTGGAATCCTCGGTCTCACCCGACCGGTGCGACATCACGGCCGTGTAACCGGCGCGATGGGCCATATCGACCGCGTCCAAGGTCTCGGACAGGGTCCCGATCTGGTTGACCTTGATCAGTATCGAATTGGCGAGGCCGCGCTCAATACCATCGGCGAGGCGAATCGGATTGGTCACGAACAGATCGTCGCCGACCAGTTGAACCTTGCCGCCCAAACGCTCGGTCAGCAGCTTCCAGCCTTCGAAATCATCTTCCGAACAGCCGTCCTCGATTGAGACAATCGGGAACTTGGCAGCGAGACCGGCGAGATAGTCGACCATACCGCCCTGATCGAGGACCTTGCCCTCCCCTTCCAGATGATAGAGGCCGTCCTTGAAGAATTCAGTCGAGGCCACATCGAGGCCCAGCACGAAGTCGTCACCGACTCGGTAGCCCGCACCCTCACCGGCCTTGACGATAAAGGCCAAGGCCTCTTCGGCGGATCCGAGATTCGGCGCAAAGCCGCCCTCATCACCGACATTGGTATTGTGACCGGCGTCCTTGAGGGCCTTTTTCAAGCCGTGGAAGATTTCGGCACCCATGCGCAGGCCTTCGGAGAAGTTGGCGGCACCGGTGGGCAGGATCATGAACTCTTGGATATCAATCGGATTGTCCGCATGGGCCCCGCCATTGATGATGTTCATCATCGGCACAGGCAGCACGCGGGCCGAAACGCCGCCGACATATTTGTACAGCGGCAAGGCGGCGCTGTCGGCAGCGGCCTTTGCGACCGCCAAAGACACGCCCAAAATGGCGTTGGCACCGAGACGGCTCTTATTGGCCGTGCCGTCGAGCTCGATCAGCAGCTTGTCGATCCGGCGTTGATCCTCGGCGTCCATGCCGGACAGGGCGTCAAAGATCTCGCCATTGACCGCACCGACGGCCTGAAGCACGCCCTTGCCCATGTAGCGGCTCTTGTCGCCGTCGCGGCGCTCAACGGCCTCGTGAGCGCCCGTAGAGGCACCAGACGGCACAGCCGCGCGGCCAGAGGCTCCGTCTTCCAGAACCACATCGACCTCAATCGTCGGGTTGCCCCGGCTGTCGAGAATTTCACGGGCGACGATATCGACGATCTCAGTCATGGCAGTCCTCTGAGCAGTCCCGCATCTGCGGGCGGATAAAATAAAGACGGCGCGCGAGGAATGCCTCACGCGCCGCCTGAACAGCAACGGTCCAGCAGTCAGGCGCTCTCAATCGCCCAACCGAGACCCGAGGCCCCTAGTCTTCCTTGGGGGTCAGAACCTGACGGCCCTTATACATGCCGGTCTTCAGATCGACATGGTGAGGACGGCGCAGTTCGCCGGTTTCTTTATCTTCGATGTAGGAGTTAGCGCCCAAACCCTGGTGCGAACGACGCATGCCAGCGCGCGAAGGGGAAATTTTTCGCTTAGGAACAGCCATGTCTGAATC
>JBEGOG010000342.1:0-3095 GCA_041182125.1 Pseudomonadota bacterium | reverse complement strand
CTTTGCGGTTTTTGGCGGCTATTTTGGCGGCTATCTCGACGGGCGGTTTGGTCCTAAGCGCGGCGTTCAGGTCGCGATCTTGGGCACGATCCTATGCCTGGTGTCGCAGTTGGGTATGAGACCGGACCGGATCCTCTATTTCTGGGCCTATGACGTCTCGGCCCATCCCAAGGTCTGGAACGGGCCCTTCTTCACCACCTTGCCAGAGCTGCTCTATCTGGTGATCGGTTTTGGCGTGGCAATCTTTGTGACAGGTTCCTATGCGTCGAGCCGCACCCTCTTGACCCGCCTGATCCCCTCTAACCAGACGGGGGCCTTCTTTGGCCTCTATGCCCTGTCAGGCACAGCGACGGTTTGGATTGGTTCAATGTTGGTCCAGCTCTTCACCAGCCTGTTTAAGACCCAGCAGGCGGGCTTCATTCCCATCGCCGCCATGATGGTGATCGGCTTTGTGATCTTGCTGTTCGTCAAGGGTGGGCAAAGGGACACGACCCTCTAAATCAGTGTGGGAACTGGTGTGAACAGGCGTACCAGTCTAGAGCGTCCCCATGTATGCACCGGTCATTCTTCAATCTGAATGGCGAGAGCCGGCGTCAATTTTGGCCGGCCTTGCTCATGAGGACTATGCCGTAGGACTGATCTCTGACGGTTCAGTAAAACGCGGTCGCTGGTCCTATGTGGCCGCGCGACCCGACGAGGTCTTGAGCCTCGGTGGCGAAGAAGGGCGCGATCCCTTCGCGGCCCTCTCGATCTTGATTGGGTCGAGCGCAGGCGCGGATCGGTCTATCGATCCTGACCATCCCCCCTTTCAGGGGGGCGTGATTGGCCTAGCGAGTTATGAGCTCGGTGCCCGGTCAGAGCCCGTAACCTTAGCCCGGTCGCAGGGGTGGCCGGATCTGGTCTGTGCGCGCTATTGCAGTCTCTTGGCCTTCGACCACCTTCATCGAAAGCTCTTCGTGGTGGGTTGTGGTTCTAATCCCCAACAGGCGGCGGACATGGCCTCAAGTTGGTTGGCCTTGCCACGGCCGACTGCCTTTGAGGGCCGATTGGCGCAGGGCTTTGAAGCGGCGGCTCGCAACGCAGACTATGAAGCCAATGTCGCCATCGTCGTAAAGAAGATCGAGGCGGGCGAGATTTTTCAGGCCAATATTGCTCAGTCTTGGCAGGGACGGCTGTGTTCCGGTGCAACCCCCGCAGACCTGATCGAACGGCTTATCGCCGCCAGCCCCGCACCCTTTGCCGGTTATGTGAAGCTGCCCGGCCGCGCGGTGGTGTCCAATTCTCCGGAGCGGTTCATCAGCATCCAGGCGGGCACGCCGCGTTTGGCACAGACCCGGCCGATTAAGGGCACCGCTCCCCGGGGCGGCGATGTTCAGAGTGACCAAGCCTTGGCCGCGAACTTGGCGGAAAGCCTAAAGGATCGTGCCGAAAATCTGATGATTGTCGATCTTATGCGCAATGATCTGGCGAGGGTCTGTGTGCCCGGAACGGTGCGCACGCCGGAACTGTTCGAGGTTGAGACCTTTACCAATGTGCATCACCTCGTCTCGACGGTGGTCGGCGAGCTTGTCGAGGGCGTTGATGCTGGAGAGGTTCTTCGCGCTACCTACCCGCCGGGCTCCATTTCAGGTGCCCCAAAGGTTCAGGCCATGAGAGTCATTTCTCAGCTGGAGTCCCCGCGCGGGCCCTATTGCGGTGTCCTGTTCTGGGCGGGGTTTGAGGGCGGCTTTGACTCCAGCGTTTTGATCCGAACCGTCGCCTTGGTCGAAGATGCTGAGGGTTGGTCCTTTGAAGTTCGGGCCGGGGCGGGGATTGTTGCTGACAGTGACCCAGCCTCTGAGCGGCTCGAAACCGAACATAAGATCTCTGCCATTCGGGCGGCCCTGACTGAAGGTGAACCATGATCGCAATGGATCCTACCGATCGCGGTCTCTTGCTGGGTGACGGCCTGTTCGAGACGCTTCTGGCCTTGGACGGAAAGGTCCAGAGACCGTTGGTCCCCTGCGCCCGATCCAGATGAGGCCCTCAGCGTCATGGCCGATGCCATTGCCGCGTCAGGCTTGACCCATGGGCGAGCGGCTGTGCGGTTAAACTGGACGGCAGGCAGCGGTGGTCGTGGTTTAAACCGGCCGCTGACCCTTGAGCCACGTTTGTGGGCCACGGCTGCGGTCAGCCTAAGGCCAGAACATCCTGCACGGTTGATGCTGGCCAGTGTGCGCCGCAACGCCAGCTCGGTGACGGCTCACCACAAGACCCTCGCCTATCTGGACAATGTCATGGCGCGGCGTGAAGCGCTGGCCGTCGGCGCAGATGAGGCCGTCATGCTCAATCAGGATGGCGATCTGGCCTGCGCGGCCGCCTCCAACCTGTTTTGGATCCAAGGGGAGCAGCTTTTCACACCCGACCTCTCCTGCGGCGTTCTCGCGGGAACAGAGCGGGCGCGGGTCCTTGCGGCGGCGGTTGAGGCGGGGATTGAAACGCGTCTTGTTCAGGCCCCTGCTGAGGCCTTGCAAAAGGCCGATGGCATCTTCCTGACCAACAGCTTGAACGGTCTTTGGCCCGTGAGCCATTGGCAAGGCCGTGCGGTCCAGACGAGCCCGGATGCCCATAGGATCATGACGGTCTTGGGCAGTCCTTAAGGGCTGACCCGAACCGGGACCTCAATATCGCAGACCGAAAAGTCAGCCCCCTTAGCCAAGCGGGCCTTGCGGATCAGTCTTGTCCAGATCGGGCTATCGGGCTCCGGGAGGCTGATGCGGCGTTGCTGGGTCTTGGGCAGGTCGGCCATGAGGCGAACCGTCGTCATTCGGTCAGGGTCCTGAACCGGTTCGCCGGTCTTGAGCGCGCGCACAACCGATAGGCCCACCACCACCCGGCCCCAGACCGTGTAGCGCTTGTCCAAGGCGGGATAGGCTTGGCGCATCAGGAAGAACTCGCTGTTGGCGCTGTTCTCCTTGTCATTGCGTCCGGCTCCGACCACGCCGGGGCACTAGAGGCCCCAGGCCGAGGCCTTGTGATCACCGGTCCAAGCCATCACCCGGTTCGGCTGGGTCTGGACGGGAACAGAGCCCATAAGGCCCAGCACCGCTCCGGTC
>JBEGOG010000341.1:0-5405 GCA_041182125.1 Pseudomonadota bacterium | reverse complement strand
ATGGAGCGACAGATCTCATGAGTAAGATTATTGGTATTGACCTTGGCACCACCAATTCGTGTGTGGCCATCATGGACGGCAAGACCCCCCGGGTCATCGAGAATGCCGAGGGCGCGCGCACGACGCCGTCCGTCGTGGCGTTCCTCGACGATGGCGACCGTCTGGTCGGCCAGCCCGCTAAGCGTCAGGCTGTCACCAACCCCTCCAACACCCTCTTTGCCATCAAGCGTCTGATCGGTCGGAATTTCGACGATCCGGTGGTGGCCAAGGACAAGGGCATGGTCCCTTACGACATCGTCAAGGGTCCCGGCGGCGACGCTTGGGTCCGCGCCCACGGCAAGGACTATTCTCCCCAGCAGGTTTCGGCCTTCATTCTGGGTAAGATGAAGGAAGCGGCTGAAGCGCACCTCGGCGAAAAGGTCGAAAAGGCCGTTATCACCGTTCCGGCCTATTTCAACGATGCTCAGCGTCAGGCCACCAAGGATGCAGGCAAGATTGCCGGTCTTGAGGTCCTGCGCATCATCAACGAGCCGACCGCTGCGGCCCTGGCCTATGGCCTGGACATGAATGTCGGCAAGAAGATCGCGGTCTACGATCTGGGCGGCGGCACCTTCGATATTTCGGTCCTGGAAATCGGTGACGGCATCTTCGAGGTGAAGGCCACCAATGGCGACACCTTCCTCGGTGGTGAAGATTTCGACCTGCGTCTGGTCGACTATCTGGCCGACGAGTTCAAAAAGGAATCCAGCGTTGACCTGCGCAAGGACAAGCTGGCCCTTCAGCGCCTGAAAGAAGAGGCCGAAAAGGCCAAGAAGGAACTGTCCTTCACGGCTCAGTACGAAGTGAACCTGCCCTTCATCTCGATGAACGCTTCGGGTCCTCTGCACCTCAATATCAAGATCACCCGTGCCAAGCTTGAAGCTCTGGTCGATGATCTGGTGGCCCGCACCATCGCGCCTTGCGAGCAGGCCCTGAAGGATGCTGGCATCAAGAAGTCGGAAATCGACGAAGTGGTGCTGGTCGGCGGTATGACCCGCATGCCCAAGGTCGTCGAGGCCGTGAAGGCCTTCTTCGGCCGTGAACCCCACACGGGCGTCAACCCTGACGAGGTCGTGGCTCTGGGTGCCGCGGTTCAGGCTGGCGTGCTGCAAGGCGACGTCAAGGACGTGCTGCTGCTGGACGTGACGCCTCTGACCCTGGGCATCGAGACCCTGGGCGGCGTGTTCACCCCGCTGATCGAGCGCAACACCACCATCCCGACCAAGCGTAGCCAGACCTTCTCGACGGCTGATGACAACCAAAGCGCAGTGACCATCCGGGTGTTCCAAGGCGAACGCCCGATGGCCCAGGACAATAAGATGCTCGGTCAGTTCGATCTGGTCGGCATCCCCCCTGCACCGCGCGGCGTGCCTCAGGTTGAGGTGACCTTCGACATCGATGCCAACGGCATCGTCAATGTGCAGGCTAAGGATAAGGCGACCGCTAAAGAGCAGTCGATCCGCATCCAAGCCAATGGCGGCCTGTCGGACGCTGATATCGAACAGATGGTCAAGGAAGCCGAAGCCAACTCGGCCAGCGATAAGAAGCGCAAGGAAACGGTTGAGGCCCGCAATCAAGGCGAGGCCCTGATCCACTCCACCGAAAAGGCGATGGCCGAGCATGGCGACAAGGTCGGTGCCCCTGAGAAGGGCGCGATTGAAACCGCCATTGCTGAGCTGAAGACGGCGCTCGAAGGCGAAGAGGCCGACGAGATCAAGGCCAAGACGCAGGCCCTCGCTCAAGCCTCCATGAAGCTTGGCGAAGCCATGTATGCTCAGCAGCCTGGCGGTGATGATGACGACCACGACCAAAGCGATGATGGCGTTGTTGACGCTGAATTCGAAGAGGTCGACGACAACAAGTCGAAATAGTGATTATCGGCCCTTACGGCCTGCCCCTTCGGAGATGATCTGGAGGCGCGGGCCTTGGGGGCCGTTTGTCTTTCTCTCTGTCCCCCTCTACCCGCTTGCCAACGACGCCGGTCTTGGCCACCCTCTTCGGCAGATGAGATCCCCTTTGCGATAGGTTTAGACATGGCGCGCGACTATTACGAAATCCTTGGGGTGACCCGCGAGGCCGATGCGGCCGAGATGAAGTCGGCCTTCCGCAAGGCCGCGATGCAGCACCACCCTGACCGCAATCCCGGCTGCACCGAATCCGAAGGCCGCTTTAAAGAGGTCAACGAAGCCTATTCGGTCCTGTCCGATCCCCAAAAGCGCGCCGCCTATGACCGGTTTGGTCCCGAAGGCGTTAATGGGATGGGTGGTGGCCGAGGTGGCGGCGGCGGCTTTGGTGACGTCAACGACATCTTCAACGACGTGTTCGGCGATGTATTCGGCGACATGTTCGGCGGCGGCCAGCGCGGCCGCTCGCAAGGCCCGGCCCGGGGCCAGGACCTGCGCTATGATTTGGAAATCTCGCTCGAGCAGGCCTATGCCAGCGCCGAGGTTGAGATCACCGTTCCCTCCTCCATCACCTGCGAGCCCTGCTCCGGGTCCGGTGCCAAGGCCGGGACCAGCCCAACCACCTGCGCGACCTGCGGCGGCGCAGGACGGGTGCGCGCGACCCAAGGCTTCTTTGCCATCGAGCGGACCTGCCCACGCTGTAATGGCGCTGGCCGAGTGATCGCCGATCCTTGCCAGTCCTGTCACGGTCACGGTCAGGTGCGCCGCGAGCGTACCCTTCAGGTTCGTATCCCCGCCGGTGTCGACGACGGCGCCCGCATCCGTCTGGCAGGCGAAGGCGATGCTGGCGCGCGCGGTGGCCCGCGCGGCGACCTCTATATTTTCCTGTCGGTCCAGCCTCATGAACTGTTCGAGCGCGACGGGCTGGATCTGATGTGCACGGTTCCTGTGCCCATGACCACAGCGGCGCTCGGCGGCGAGATCGAGGCCCCGTGCCTGATGGGCGCCGATGGCAGCGACAGCGATTGCCGCATTAAGGTCAAGGTGCCGGAAGGTGCCCAGAGCGGCCGTACCATCCGGCTCAAGGGCAAGGGCATGCCGTCCCTGCGGTCCCGCGATCGCGGTGATCTGGTGGTCGAGCTGTTTGTCGAGACCCCGACCAAGCTCAGTGCCCGTCAAAAGGAATTGATGCGCGAACTGGCCGGGTCTTACGGCGACGCCCAGCATCCGCAATCGACGGGCTTCTTGGGCAAGGCCAAGGCATTCTGGGAAGATATTACCAGCGACTAGGCCGCATCAGGCCGCGTAAACGGCCCGCTCAAAATCCTTGAACAGGGCCAGCACGGCGGGATCGGCAAAGGGTAGGAGCTGGGTCATCAGCACCCCGGCAATGCCCGCCTCTGGATCGGTCCAATAGTAGGTGTTGGCCAGCCCCGCCCAAGCCAGACTGCCTGCGCCGCGACCATGGGGTCCGGTCTTTGGATTGATGGCAAAGCCAAGGCCCCACTGCGCATCTTCCGTCAAACCGATGGGTCGGCCCGCCTCAAGGTCCGAGGTCAGGAACGGCATTTGGCTATCCAGTTTGCGTAAGGGCAGGTCGCCGATCTGATTGGCGCTCATCAGGGCCAGGGTCTGTGGCTCCAAGATGCGCGCGCCATTGGCCCCTTGTCCGCGCCCTAATAGCATCTGCAAGAAGGCCAGATAGTCTGGCGCTGTGCTGTAGAGCCCGCCGCCGCCGCCCCAAAATTCGGGGGTCTCGTTAATCGGCAAGGCAAAGGGCAAGAGGGCCCCATCAGGGCCGCGCGCATGGGCAAAGGGCAAGAGGGCCCCATCAGGGCCGCGCGCATGAAGGCCTGCAAGCCGCGCCAACTGCTCAGGTCCTGGCAGGAAGTGGGTGTCAGCCATGCCGAGCGGGCCGGTAATGTGATCGCGGACATAGACATCCAAAGCCTTGCCGCTGACCGCCTCGACGACCAGTCCGGCCCAGTCAATTCCGATGCCATATTCCCACTGGGTGCCCGGATCAAAGACCAGCGGCAGGTCCAGCGCCGCCTTGAGGCCCGTACCGATGCCCGGCGTTCCCGCCTGCTGGGCATAGCGCACCAGATCAGCGTTCCACATGTCATAGCCAAAGCCTGAGGTGTGGGTCAAAAGCTGGCGAAGGCCCTTAAAGCCCTCCAATACCTTAGGGCTGGCCAAGGCGGGCAGCACCGTGCCCAAGGGCTGGTCCAGATCAACCAAGCCCTGCTCGACCAACTGCATGGCCGCGACGGTGGTGATCGCCTTAGTCATGGAGGCAATGAAGAAGACATCATCGACGCTGAGAGCCTGATCGCTGCCCAAGGCCTTTGGCCCAAAGGCCCCGCTATAGATCAGTTCCCCGTTACGGACGGCCATGGCCACATAGCCGGGCAGGGCGGGATTGGCACTGTGGGCAGCGAGGGCTTGATGGATGGCAGTCATGGGCTGGCGTTCCTAGAGGCGTTCTAACGACGGTTAGCCTCATATGGGACGATCCGGATTGGCCTGTAAACCGCGAGGTCCTAGGCGGCAGAGCGAAATGCTTTACAAAAGCTTAACCCCGAGGCCAAAGCCCTCTAGTCTGACGGGTATGAACGCTCCGGCCACCGTGATTCCCGCGCCCCAGATCCATCCCGACACCACCCCGGTGATGGCGCAATATTTTGACGCCAAATCGCGCCAGCCCGACGCGCTGGTGTTCTTTCGCATGGGTGATTTCTACGAGCTGTTCTTTGACGACGCCGTCAAGGCGGCGGAGGCCCTGGGCATCGCCCTGACCAAGCGCGGCAGCCATGGCGGCGAGCCGATCCCCATGTGCGGCGTGCCGGTCCATGCCTCGGAAGCCTATCTGGCCAAGCTGATCCGCAGCGGCTTTAAGGTCGCGGTCTGCGAACAGATGGAAGACCCGGCCGAGGCCAAGAAACGTGGCTACAAATCCATCGTGCGGCGCGATGTGGTGCGGATCGTCACGCCGGGCACCTTGACCGAGGATGGGCTTCTCGATGCACGCGGGGCCAATCGGCTGGCCGCCATTGCCGTTCGGGGTGGGCAAGCCTCGGTGGCCAGTGTCGAGCTGTCGACCGGCGATGTTGAGGCGCTGGTGATGGAGCGTGAAGGCTTGGCCGCAGCGCTGGCGGCCCTGCAACCGTCTGAAATTTTGGTGCCGGACCGCCTGTTCGCCGATGAGGTCGTGTCTGCGGCCCTGAAGGCCGTATCGGGTCTGGTCCAGCCGATGGCATCGGCCTTAGCCGAGCCGGGTGCGTCAGAGGCGCGGCTGACGCGGCTCTATGGTGTCGATACGCTCGACGGGTTCGGGGCCCTGACCGGGGCAGAGATCTCGGCTCTGGGCCTGATTGCCGCCCATCTGGAAACCACGCAGGCGGGCAAGCTTCCGGCTCTGCGCCCCCCGCGCCGCGCAGGCGCTTCGGACATCATGGCCAT
>JBEGOG010000340.1:0-2572 GCA_041182125.1 Pseudomonadota bacterium | reverse complement strand
CTCAGCCTGTACGCGCATGGCCTCGATCATCATGGCCGAGACGTCGGCATTGACCTGGCTGACCGCCGTCAGCGGGCCATCCCAGTTTGGATCGACCGTTATGGCGTCGATAATGCCGTCGGTCAGCATCCAGAACAGCCAGAAGCGGTACCATTTTTCATAATAGGGCACGGTCTTGAGCAGCCAGCTTTCGCCGGGCGTCACCTTGTCATGATAGTCCGGCGTTGGGCCAAGCCATGGCGGCGTACGCTGGAACACCGTCATGTCTCCAACCTTTGGCGCGATTTCGGGCACGAACTGGAACGCACTGGCTCCGGTACCGATCACGCAAACCTTCTTGCCGGTCAGGTCCACATCATGGCGCCAAGGCAGGCGCGGCTGGTTCAGTTGGCCAACGGCGCTGATTACCGCGTTAGAGACGAGGGTCTCTTGACCACCATCGGCACGGGTGACCTTGAGCCGCCACATCTTGGCGGCCTCATCGTAGATGGCTTCATCGACTGTGGTGCCAAAGCGCACATGGGGACGAAGCTGGTGCTTGGCTGCGACACCCTTAAAATAGTCAAACAGGATATTTTGCGTCGAATAGTGCATCGGCCAGTCGTGGTTTGGCTCGAAGGACAGCGAATAGAGGTGGCTTGGATTATCGACCCGGCACCCAGGATAGGTATTCTCCAGCCAAGTTCCGCCAAAATCAGGGTTCTTCTCGATGATCTCGAAGGGCACGCCCGCCTGTTTCAAGCGGATCGCGGCCAAGATGCCAGACATGCCCGCCCCGATGATCAGGACCTTCATCTTGCACCCGGCCTGAACCGTGGCCTCGTCCCAAACCGGGCGCTTTTGGTCTATGCCATCAAGACCCAGTTCTTCCATCAAGAGCGGCGTATAGCGCTCAGGCACCTCGACCCCTGCGACCAGGTTCATCATTCGCAAGATGACGCTATCGGTCGGACGCTCGGGCAAAGGCTTCTCGCCGCTCAGATAGGCTCGCAAGGCTGCTGCGGCCTGTCCGCGCAGACGTTCCTGAATTTCGGGAGAGTAGCCGCCGATCTTGCTGTCGCCAAAGAAGTCATAGACCGGCGTCATCTCATCGCTCAGCAGACTGGCGTCTCCGGTCATATGGACCAGCGACATCAGCAAGGACGGCAGATGTGCCTCTTTTAAGATGGCGTCGAGATTGTCGGGTATGGCGCTCAAAGTCATGGTTCGTATCGTCCCTGTTTCGTCCCAACCCCGACCTTGCCACAATCTAACGATCCAGCGGTCAGGTGATCTATGTTCAGATAAGAGTGTACCGTCATGGGCCTGCTGTCCAACATAAGATGCAGGGTGATGCTTAAAGGAGGCTGATCCGAACCTTTTGGTCTAGACCCCGCGCAGCTTCTGCGGTCTGATCTTCATAAAAGAACAGATGCCTTGGGAGGCAACCATGACGGCCCATCATATTCGCAGCGAAATCGGCGACGACGGCATTGCCATCTTGACCATCGACCGGGCAGAAAAACGCAACGCCATAACCTATGCCATGCTGTTCGCCTTTACGGATCAGGTCGCTGCCTTGGGTGCCGACGACCGGGTGCGGGTCATCATTGTCACTGGATCGGGCGGAACTTTCTGTGCCGGTACCGATCTTGCGGATCTTGCCACCATTCCCGGCGAGACTCGCGGGGTGCGCGGTGAGGCTCATGAGGATGGCAAATGGTGGCCCTTGGTGGCCTGTCCAAAGCCTGTAATCGGAGCCATTGACGGCTTTGCCGTGGGCATGGGCGCGGAATGGTCTAGCCAATGCGATGTTCGTATCGTCACCGACCGGGCGCGGTTCGCGTGGAACTTCGCTCATCGCGGCCTTGTGCCTGACACAGGTGCAGGCAGCTGGATCCTGCCGCGCCTGATCGGGCCGTCCAAGGCCCTGCGCCTGCTCTATTCCGGTGACCAGATCACCGGGGCCGAAGCCTTAGAGCTCGGCTATGCGAACCAACTGGTCGCGCCAGAAAACCTGATGGAAGCTGCCATGACCGAGGCGCGGCGATATCTGAAATCCTCGCCCATGTCTCTGAGGCTCATGAAGAAGCTCGTTTGGCATGGCCTTGAACGCGATATGGCAGAGCACATGAAGGCGCACGTCGAGGCCCTATCAGGCTGTTTCAAATCGGCAGACCATAAGGAAGGCGTCGCCTCCTTCCTCGAAAAGCGCCCCGCGAACTTCACGGGGCGCTGATCAGGTAGGGTTGGCCTGGTCCGCCTTAGCGGTCTCTACCGTGTCGCTCTCACCTGCATCATGATCTGGCCATCTGAGCGACCGCGATCGGACATTTGGTTGCGGATGGACCAGGACATTTCCAAGTTCTTCTCTTGGCCGAAGCGGCGGGCATAGCCAAGGCCGATGGCCTTGCGTTCCATCTCTCTGACCCGCTCATAGGTCAGATCGATGTAGGTGCGGCTACGATCAGCCTTGCTGGTGACGAACTTGGCATCGGCCTTGAAGCCGCATTCAAGCCCAGAGGTGTAGACCGCATTGTCCTCGCACAGCAGGCCCGGGCTCACTTCAAACCGGGTCTTGCTGCCATCAGGC
>JBEGOG010000339.1:0-2867 GCA_041182125.1 Pseudomonadota bacterium | reverse complement strand
GTGACCATGTGTATCGGTGGCGGCCAAGGCGGCGCCGGTCTGTTCGAAATCTTCTAAGACGATTTGACCTAACGATCCCAGACGGCTGGCCTCCAGCCGTCTGGGTGATCGGTCCTACGGGACCAGAACAGCGGCAATGGTCCGCTCGATCAGCCAGTAACTGGCCAATCCCCCAATCACATAGGCCGGTCCATAGGTCGAAACTACGCCGTAGCTGGCGGGAAGAGCGTTGCGGGCTCGGCGCAGGGCGATGATGACGCCGATGGCGAGCGCGATAAAGACCATCTGCCCGATCTCAACCCCGACATTGAATAGCAGTAGGGCGGGAACCGTGCTGCCTGCGGGTAGACCGACCGAGCTTAGGGTTCCGGCGAAGGCGAGGCCGTGGAACAGGCCGAACATGAAGGCGACAAGCCATGGCTTCTGACGGGTCAGGGTGCTGGAACCGTCTTTCCGAGGGATCAGCTCATAGGCGACAAACATGATGCTGAGGGCGATCAGGGCCTCAATCATGGCGCTTGGGACCTGAACCAGACCCAAGGCCGCAAGGGCGAGGGTGATGCTGTGGGCGGCGGTAAAGGCCGTTACAGTCTGAATGATCTTCCAGTTGGTTCCGAACCAGCAACAAAAGGCCCAAGACAAACAGCAGATGGTCAAAGCCAGTCAGAATGTGCTCGACCCCCAATCGCAGATAGACGGGTGTCGCGAGGCCCTTCGGCCCACTCAGTCCCAGCACCATTGACGGCACCGAGGGACGCAGGACGGCGGTGATGGTCTTGCCGCTTGGTGAGGTCACGCTAACCAAAACGTCGGTGACAGACTCCGAAAGCCCTTCAACGGTCAGTGTCTGTTGATCCAAGGGAGCACCGCCCTTGACCGACCAGCGCTTGATGATCTTGCCGGGTTCTAAGGACTGCGTCGTGGGGGCCCTATCCAAACTGCCGCTTGAAAGGTGAGGGGAGAGGCGGATGGCCATATTGCCGACGGCGGGCTGTTTCCACACGGCCTCATAGGTTCCGGGCGTGGATTCGGTGATCTGTAGGGCTGCTGGGCGGATTTCGTGGGCCTGGCTTGAATTGGCCCAAGCCACGGACAGGACCAAGCCAATCATAACGGAAGTGGCATTCTTGATCATGCCCCCAACAGATTTTGGGGTGAGCGGTGTGAAAAACTTAGAAATAGTCACGATCATTGCACCTTTGTTTGCGACCCGACTTTGACAGCGACCGATGGGCAGGGCAATGTTTGCTGAAGAGTTCAGGCACAGACCTGATGGGCCATGATTCATAGGGACGAAACCATGGGCAACAGATGGCGTACGACGGCAGGAAGCCTCACAGCGATGGCTGTGGTCATGGCCGCTTTCCCGGGTTCTACAGCGGGGTCGGGTTCGGCGATCTCGGCGCCAGGTGCGCCAAAGCCAGCCGTTGTTGCCAAGAAGGCGGCGGCATCTGCTCGTCTGCCCGGCTACAATACCGAGCGTAACGCCTATTTCGGCGACCTGCATGTTCACACCAAACTGTCCTTTGACGCCTATATCTTCAATGTCCGCACGTCACCGGAAGATGCCTATCGCTTTGCGAAGGGCGACACGATCGGGCATGCGAGTGGGTTTGATATTCGGCTGTCTGGCGGCCCGCTAGACTTCGTCGCGGTCACAGATCACGCTGAATATATCGGAGCGCTACAGGAGGCTGCGGACAAGAACAGTCCTCTGAATAGGCTCCCCATCGTCGATGGTCTCTTCAGTACCGATCCGGTGAAGATTGGTGCGGCCTTTACACGTGTGGTTGAGGCCATGGGCAGCAACAGCCTGCCGAAAGAGTTTGGCGATAAGCGCATCGCCGCAAAGGCTTGGAATGAGATAAAAGACGCGGCTGAGCGCCACAATGAGCCCGGCCGGTTCACAACATTCGTAGGCTATGAGTTTACCTCCGCGCCGGATGGTCGAAACCTCCACCGCAACGTCATTTTCAAGAGCGCCAAGGTACCCGAGCTGCCCTATTCGGCTGTGGAGTCTCAGGATCCGGAGAATCTCTGGCTGCAAATGGAGACGTGGCGCAAGGCTGGGGTCGAGGCGCTTGCTATCCCGCACAATATGAACGGCAGCGATGGCTTGATGTATGAGCAAACGCGCCGCGATGGCCGGGCCATGGACAAGGCCTATGCCGACCTTCGTATGCGCAACGAACCCCTTGCCGAGATGACCCAGATTAAAGGGACGTCCGAAACCCACCCCTCCTTGTCTCCCAATGATGAGTGGGCAAATTTCGAGATCATGGAAAGCTATATTGGCCGCGCCAAGGCGATCACCAAGTTCTCCGGTGGCTATGTTCGTGATGCCCTGAAGTCCGGTATTCTCATGCAGGACAATAAGGGATTTAACCCCTTTAAGTTCGGCTTTATCGGTTCCAGTGATACGCACAATGCGGCACCAGGCTCTGTTGAAGACCGCAACTATTTCAGTAAGGTCGGCCGAACAGATGGTAGGGCGGAACAACGTGGCTCTGTTCCGGCTGAGGGCCGAAAGAACTGGGATGTTGCGACACCGGATCCGAACGGTAATTTGGGACGCTTCCAGTCTTGGGGCGCGTCGGGCTTGGCCGGGGTTTGGGCGGAAGAAAATAGCCGCGATGCCATCTATACGGCGATGCGCCGAAAGGAGACCTTCGCGACCTCAGGTCCGCGCATGCGGGTTCGGTTCTTCGCCGCCTATGACTATCCGCAAAATATCTTAAAGCGCTCGGACCTGGTCACGGTGGCCTATCGGAGCGGCGTGCCGATGGGCGGCGATCTGATGCCGGCAAAGGGCAAGGCCCCCCAGTTTATCCTCTGGGCGATGCGCGATCCCAATTCCGGCTATCTCC
>JBEGOG010000338.1:0-3086 GCA_041182125.1 Pseudomonadota bacterium | reverse complement strand
AGAACCAAACGCCCGGCCCAGATGCGCCTCGCTACCTTTCAGGTGAGCCCCAGCTTATGCCGGGCTTTAGTACTGCTCAACGTGATCAAATCAGAGGTGATACGGATGCAGCGGGGGCTTCTCTGGACTCACGCCCTGCGGCTACGGGAAGTGTATTATCGGCGTCCGGTCATGGCATCGCCAATATTTTCACGCATGACAACCGAGATCTCGCAAACACCAGTTCGCGGCTATTCAGCCGCCACCCGGACGCAAAACAATAAGGGCGTTAAGGGGCCTTTTCCTGTGGAGATGGACCCTTGCGGTACTTTATGGCCCGATGAATTGACGAAATAAAGTATGCAGGTATCAAGAGCCATAGGCTCCAAATCAACCCCAGCCATTGGGTGTCACCCCCGTTCCAAACGTCAGATATTGTCAGGGTTAAGAACACAATCGCTGCCACTATCGAAATCACATACATGACGACGACTTGAATCCAGAACCCCGTTCCGGAGGTTTGGTAGGCGATTTCTCCCTCGATCATGCGCTTGGCTTCGGGGGTGAGTTGGATGTTCGAAACTGAGTTGTCCATGGCTTGGTCCGCCTGCTCGATCTCGTTTTGTTCTAACGCAACTTTGCTATCTATGATAGGGGTCAATTCGGCCAAGGACGAAATGACACCCTAAGATTATCCCAAACCTATTAGGCTGCTATCGCAAGACGCAAGCCGAGCGCCTTCATGACCCGCAGGAGTGTCTCAAGCGTTGGGTTACCTTTGTCGCTGAACGCGCGATAGAGGGCTTCTCGGCTGATGCCGGTCTCGCGAGCCAGCGCCGACATTCCATGAGAACGTGCGATGGTCTTGAGTGCCTGAAGCATCTCTTCGGGGCTACCGTCTTCAAGATAGGCGTCGAGATATGCAGCGATGTCGGCCGGGGTATTCAGCACTTCGGCCGCGTCCCAAACCTTGGTTTCAATAGCCATTATCCGATCTCCTGAGCCTTGATTTCCAGCGCCATGGTCTTTGCTCGTTCGATGTCCCCACCTTGCGAGGCCTTGTCTCCACCACAAAGCAAGATCACCACTACATCGCCATGCCGAGTATAATAGACGCGGTATCCAGGCCCGAACGTGAAGCGCAGCTCGCTCACCCCGTCGCCCACAGATTTGGCATCGCCGAAGTTGCCTTGAGCGATACGGTCAATGCGCTTAGCGATCCTTACCCGCGCGGCAACGTCCCGCAACTCTAGGAGCCAGTCGATGAACTCTGTGGTGCGGCGGACCTCTAGCATGTCAAGTTTAATTCACAGAATGACCCGGTCCTGTCAAGTTTAAGTTACAGCCCACATGTTCCTGCCCACCAAAAGGTAATGTTAAGCGGCCATTCTGTGGGCATGGGCGGCGGCGGACCTGGCCATCGACGACCGTTTTGACAAGTCGGGCGAACGAACCGTGTCCATGCCTCGTCGGCTGAGACAGATTTGGTGATTTCCCGAAACCTTATCCATGGCCGATCATCCAATTGATCTATCAGGCGCTCATGCCAATGGCGACTAGCCGCTTCGTAGCTTTTGAATCCGGGGCCTATGTCATAGCTGACGAAGCTAACGTCACGTCTCACCAGTTTTGCGGCATCACTAAGTCTCTCAGCAAAACCCAATGGCTTAGCCAGTGCATATTCGGCGCTGGCCGCTATCGGATAGGAGATTGACCCCATGACCCTTACCGCGCCTTTGGGTCGACCGGAGGAGGGGCGGGCCTGACCGTAATAGCGGCTCCGGCGATTGTATCGGCGATGAAATTGGCCGCATCGATAACACTTCGATTGGCGACATGATCAATCTCAGGCGAATTGGTCGTGCTTGAAGTCCCAAACAGTCCTCCTGAACCGCCGTAGCCAGCGGCCCCCAAGCCCCAGCTGGCGGAGGCGTTCGTTGCTGTGAAGGATTTGGAGTCTTTGATCGAAGCGGATTTGACCTCAATGACGCGTATGTCCAAGGCCAATTCAGCGGTACGGGTGGATTTGCTGACGGCACCGACGATAGGAAGCATTCCGCCGCCAAAGCTGTTCTTCTTGGTCTGTATGTTCAAGGCTGTGATAGCCCCTGAGATTAGATAGTCCGCCATGTCTTCACGTTCCAACACGGTAAAGCATCCGGTGGCTTTTAATGATGTGCCAAGGGCATTGCTCATTCCCTTGCCAAGGCCAGGATAGGTCTGCTGAGGCCCATCGCCATTGGCGGCTGCTGCCATGGCCAAGAGGGCATTAAGCCCTGAATTTGCTCCAGCGTTATTGCTCTCTTGGCAAGCGGATGCTTTGCAGGACAGTGTTCCGATCGACACTGATGCAACGGGCGCGGCACAATGGACGAGAAGACTGTTCAGGTCCTGCGCTGCGACCGTCGTGGCGGCGTGGGCAGAACTGGCCATGAGGAGTGTAACGAAAGCGCTGAGGCCAAACGGTTTCATCGAAATACCCCCATCGAGATCCAAAAACACGCTTTGAGGGTAATGCTTAAGTCAATCGGCACAAGGTGTTTTTCGCCTTATGGGTGAAAAAATCAGTCTTCGAAATATACGCGAAGCTTGTGCTATTGGATCCGTGCTTTCGGTAAGTCGCACCAGCGTGTGGTATAGTGAGGCGACAGCTGATCCTGCCTCATGCGCCACTGCCCGCCCTTCCTGGCGAGGCCTAGCCCTGCGCTGCCGCGCCCGAAGCGAGCATTGATCTGGTCCATTGCGGCCATGAGTCCTTCCCGTGGCGGTGACGGGTCATCGAACAACGAAGGTTGAACGGTCTTTGGGGCCGCCAAGTCCAACAGCATGACGCCGGCCTTGCGCCAGCCATACCCATCGCACCAGATCCGCTCAAAGAGGCGCATCACGACCTCGGTCACCTGACGCGAATCCGCGGTCGGCCTAGGGAAGCTCGCCGACTCTGAGACAGCCTTTTGGGCAGCTCCGGCATTGTGCGGGTCTGTGCGCATGAAGATGTGGACCGCTCCGGCCAACTGGCCCTGCTGGCGCGCCTTGTGCGCTGCCCTCATGGCAAAGCTCATTAGAGCGTCATGGACTTGGATCTTGTCCGTTACAGCCGAGGCGAA
>JBEGOG010000337.1:0-4017 GCA_041182125.1 Pseudomonadota bacterium | reverse complement strand
GGCGCGCGTATCGGGATTGACCCGGCCTTCGAAGTTGCGGTTGCCCGACAGGACCGAGACGGCGACCAGATCGCTGTCCTGAATGGTCTTGGTCACGGCCTCGGCCAGAGGACCGGAATTACCGATACAGGTGGTGCAGCCATAGCCGACCAGATTGAAGCCCAAGGCATCGAGATGCTCGGTCAGGCCCGCCTTGGCCAGATAGTCGGTGACCACCTGCGATCCGGGGGCCAGCGAGGTCTTGACCCAAGGCTTGGTCTTCAGACCCAGTTCATTGGCCTTCTTGGCCACCAGACCGGCAGCGATCAGGACGCTGGGGTTGGAGGTGTTGGTGCAGGAGGTGATGGCCGCGATGACCACGTCGCCATTGCCAAGGTCGTGGCCTTCGCCGGGGACCTCGACGCGGGCATGGTCGCCGGGCTTGCCGAATTCACCGGCCAGCGCTTCCTTGAACTTGGCAGCCGATTCGCTGAGCAGGACGCGGTCTTGCGGACGCTTGGGACCGGCCATTGAGGGCTGGACCGAACCGAGGTCAAGATCAAGCGTGTCAGAGAAGACAGGATCTTCTGCGCCGGGCTCCAGCCACATGCCTTGAGCCTTGGCATAGGCCTCGACCAGTGCCACGCGCTCAGGCGTGCGGCCCGTGGCGCTAAGGAAGTCGATGGTCGCTTGGCTGACGGGGAAGAAGCCGCAGGTGGCACCATATTCAGGGGCCATGTTGGCGATGGTCGCTTGGTCTTCCAAGGTCAGGGCGGTGACGCCTTCGCCGTAGAATTCGACGAACTTGCCGACGACGCCCTTTTTGCGCAGCATCTGGGTGACGGTCAGCACCAGATCGGTCGCGGTCGCGCCTTCGGGCATGGTGCCGGTCAGCTTGAAGCCAATGACCTCAGGGATCAGCATCGGGATCGGCTGGCCGAGCATGGCCGCTTCGGCCTCAATGCCGCCCACGCCCCAGCCCAGAACGGCCAGACCATTGATCATGGTGGTGTGGCTGTCGGTGCCGACCACCGTGTCAGGATAGGCCAGTTCGACGCCATCGGCAGCAGCGGCGGTCCAGACGGTCTGGGCCAGATATTCCAGGTTCACCTGGTGGCAGATGCCGGTCCCGGGAGGCACGACGCGGAAATTGTTGAAGGCGGACGAGCCCCAACGCAAGAAGCGGTAGCGCTCGAGGTTGCGCTCATATTCACGTCCGACATTCTTGGCCGCTGAGTCTGCGCCGCCGAAATAGTCGACCATCACCGAGTGGTCGATGACCAGATCGACGGGGTTCAGCGGGTTGATCTTTTCAGGGTCTGCACCGAGGTGGGTCATGGCATCGCGCATGGCGGCCAGATCGACCACGGCCGGAACGCCGGTAAAGTCTTGCATCAGCACCCGGGCGGGTCGGAACGAGATCTCGTGCTCGGTCTTACCCTTATTGTCGATCCAGGCCGAGATGGCGCGCAGATCGGCTTCACCGACGCTGTTGCCGTCTTCGTTGCGCAGGAGATTTTCCAGCAACACCTTCATGGACATGGGCAAGCGGGAAACATTGGCCAGACCGGCCGCTTCGGCGGCAGGCAGGCTGTAGTAGGTATAGGTCTTGTCGCCAACAACGAGGTCGCGGCGAGTCTTTAGGCTATCATGCGATGACATACGAAAAGATCCTTTCGTTAGGTCCCGTCCCCGGGACTGTCTTGTGCCGTCCGAACATCGGTAGCGGAGGATCGCGCGCATCTTGGACCGGACATCGGTAGCGGAGGATCGCGCGCATCTTGGACCGGACACACAGCGTCCGACCCCGCGCCGCGTAAGCCCCGCACGGCGTGCTGTTCATACTCGCCTATGGGCCCTTCGTCCATTCATCTGAAAGGGACATTCTGTCTGGCCGCAACCTGGTCTATGAAGAGGGATGATTTGTGCCGTCCACATGCAAAATTTGGCCATTATCCGCGGTGAACGGCTCCTATTTCAGGGGTTGGACCTCAGCGTGCGTGCAGGCGAGGCCGTGGCCCTGACCGGGGCCAATGGCTCGGGCAAGACCAGCCTGTTGCGGGCTATTGCCGGTTTGATCCGGCCCCATGCGGGCGACGTTCAGTTCGAGGGACCCGCTGGCGCGCTCGAGCCCGAAGATGCGCGCAGCCAAGGGGTACATCTGCTCGGTCACCAAGATGGCTTCAAGGCCACCCGCACCGCGTGGGAGGAGCTCCTATTTCAAGTTCAATGGACCGGTGGCACAGAGGCCAGTGCGAGAGCGGCCAGTTGCAAGCTGGATCTGGACCGCTTGGCGGGGCTGGAGGTGCGAAAGCTCTCTGCCGGTCAGAGGCGGCGCTTGGCCTTAGCGCGACTGGTGGCCAGTCCTCGGTCCCTTTGGCTTCTGGATGAGCCCATGGCACCGCTAGATGCGGCCCGTCGAACGGTCTTTGGAGACCTGATGGCTGAGCATTTGGCGGGCGGTGGCATGATCATTGCGGCGGTGCATGATCCCCTTCCGATCGCGGCAAGGGCCTGCGACCTGTCCAATGCGATGGGGCCATCGGCATGAGCGGCTTTTGGGTCATGTTGCGCCGAGAAATGGCCATGGCTTGGGGCCGTGGCGGCGGGCCGCTTTTGGCCCTGACCTTCTTTGTCGCCACTGCGACCTTACTGCCCCTTGCTGTGGGAGCCTCTCCGGCCCGTTTGGCAGCCGTCGCGCCGGGCTCGGCTTGGCTGGCCTTGGCTCTGGCCAGCCTGCTGTCGCTCGAGCGCCTGTTTGAGCGGGACTATGAGGACGGAACCTTGGACCTCTTGGCGCTCGGTCCTGTGCCGCTGGAGGCCGTCGCGTTCGCCAAGGGCCTAGCCCAGTGGCTGACCAATGGCGCACCTCTGGCCTTGGCCGCGCCGGTGGTGGCGGTGGCTTTGGGCGCAGAACTTCGGCTAGTGCCTTTGATCTTCATCAGCGCCCTGATCGGCGGCCTTGGCCTTGCCTTTACCGGCGGCATAGGCGCGGCCTTAAGCTTGGGCAGTAAGCGCGGCGGGGTCTTGATTGCGGTGCTGGTTCTGCCCCTGTTCGCACCGCCTGTGATCTTTGGTGCGGGCGCGATTGAAGCCTTTGCCGGCGGGTTAGACTGGCACCCGGCCTTGGGGCTCCTCGCTGCCTATGGGCTGGCTGCCGCAGCCCTAGGCCCCTTCGCTATGGCGGCGGCCTGCCGAAACGCTCTATCTTGATCCGAACCAGCGACAATCGCGCACTTGCCGCCAGACCGCGCCGCCGCTATCGAGAATAGATGTTCCAAGCCCTCGCCAATCCTCAACGGTTTATGGACTTTTCCCGCTGGGCCGCGCCCCTTGTGGGCATCATCGCCGTCATCCTGATTGCCGTGGGTCTTTGGCTGACCTTTACCGTGCCTGAGGACTATCAGCAGGGCGATACGGTCCGGATGATGTTCATCCATGTGCCCGCCGCCTATATGGCCATGTTCTGCTATGCCTGTTTGGGCGGGGCCAGCTTCATGGGCCTGGTCTTTCGCCATTCTCTGGCCGATGCGGCCGGACGAGCCTGTGCACCGCTCGGCGCGGGTTTCACCTTCCTGGCGCTGGTGACCGGCTCCCTCTGGGGCAAGCCCATGTGGGGCACCTGGTGGGTTTGGGATGCACGCATGACCTCGGTGCTGGTCCTGCTTTTGCTCTATATCGGCTATATGGCCCTGCAAGCCGCCATAGATGATGAGGTCAAGGCGGCCCGCGCGGCCTCGATCCTGGCGCTGGTTGGATTGATCAATCTGCCGATCATCAAGTTTTCCGTCGACTGGTGGAATACCCTGCATCAACCGGCCTCGGTCTTCCGTGCTGACGGGCCAACCATGCCGGCCGCCTATCTTTGGCCCCTAGCCCTCATGGCCATTGGCTATATGGCGCTTTTTGGTAGTCTTTGGATGGTGCGCGTGCGCTCTGAAGTCTGGCGCAAGCGCGCCAATGGCCTAGCCCTTCAGGCGGCAGGATAACCATGCTCGATCTTGATCCTGGAAAATATGGTGCCTTCCTTTGGCCCGC
>JBEGOG010000336.1:0-3682 GCA_041182125.1 Pseudomonadota bacterium | reverse complement strand
TACCCGGCGTGGGCCCGGCTCTGGTCAAGACACTGGAAAAGGCGGGCCTGCGCACGGTCGGAGATCTGGCGCGAGCTGAACCGCGCGATCTGGTCAAGATCGGCGGGGCCTATGGACTGCGCCTATCGCAACTGGCCAAGGGACTGGATAACCGCCCGGTCAATCCCGATCAGATCCGCAAGAGCGTCAGCGCCGAGACCACCTTTGCGGTCGATCTCAGCCAAGTCGATGCCCTCAGCGATCAGCTCTGGCCCCTTTGCGAAAAGGTCGCCCGCCAGATGCGTGCCGCGGCTATTGCTGGCCGGGTGGCGACGCTCAAGCTCAAGACCGCTGATTTCAAGCTGGTGACCCGAAGACGCACCCTCGCTGTGCCCTGCCAGACCGCTAAAACCCTGTTTTCAGCGGCGCGCGAGCTCTTGGCCACAGAGGCCCGCGGCGAGACCTATCGGCTCATCGGCGTGGGACTTTCAGACCTTATCGATGCCACCGAAGCGCCAACCGACCTGTTTGGAGGCGAAGAGGCGCAGGCCCGCTCCAAGGAAAAGATCATTGATGGTCTGCGGGCCAAGTTCGGTCAGGGCGCTGTGATCAGCGGCCGAGCCTTAAAAATGCGCCCCAAGGACAGATCATAGACAGGTTTCTGAGTCTGAGGCTTGGGGGACGGACGATCCGGCGCTAAGTTAAGCTCAACACCTCTCGGGAGCCTGCCATGTCCGTCATCGAAGATCGCCTCAAATCGCTCGGCATCACCCTGCCCACACCTGTGGCACCCATTGCCAACTACGCGCCCTTCATTCGTTCTGGCAATCTGCTGTTCATCTCGGGCCAAGTGTCTGTGGATGAGACCGGCGGGATCAAGGGCATTGTCGGCGACGATGTCGATCAGGAGACAGGTCAACTTGCGGCAGGTCTGTGCGGCATCAACCTTTTGGCCCAGATGAAGGCCGCGACCGGCGATCTGGACAGGGTCATTCGGGTGGTTAAGTTGGGCGGCTTTGTTCAGGCGGGTCCGGACTTCTTCAACATCCCGCAAGTGATCAATGGCTGTTCGGACCTGATGGTCGCAGCCTTTGGGGATGAGGGTCGCCATGCCCGCTCCGCCGTCGGCGTCTTCAGCCTGCCGATGAACTTCGCCGTCGAGGTCGATGCCATCGTCGAAGTGGCATGAGCGCCCTGTTCGGTGACGCTTGGGCGCTTCTAAAGGCACCGGCCGTGGCCCATCGCGGGCTATGGTCGAAGACCGGCGCGCCGGAAAACTCGCTCGGGGCCTTTCAAGCCGCTTGCCAGGCGGGCTATGGCATTGAGCTTGATGTCCATTTGAGCGCTGATGGCGAGGCTGTGGTCTTTCACGACGACACCCTGCAACGGATCTGCGGGATCGAAAGGCCGTTTGCGCGATCACACGGCGGCAGACCTCGGTAAGCTGGCCCTATCGGGAACCGATGAAACCATCCCCACCCTCGCCGACGCCCTGACCCTGATCGGCCATCGCGCGCTCGTTCATATTGAACTCAAGACGCCGTTTGGTGAGGTCGGGCCGCTCGAGCGCCGCGTGTCCGAAATCCTGCTCGACCATAATGGTCCGACCTGCATCATCGGCTTTAACCCCTATAGCCACGCTTGGTTTGCCCAGCACCATCCGCAGATCCTGCGCGGTCTGGATTCCTATTCCTATAACGACGCCCATTCGAGCCATGTTGCCCCCGAACAGCGTCGCGCCTTTGCCGCGCTAGAGCATGTGTCCATCGCCAAGCCGCACTTCCTCGCCCTCGGCATCGACATGCTGCCCAGTCCCAAGGCGGACCTTTATCGCGCGGACGGCATGCTCGTTCTGGCCTGGACGATCCGCAAGCCCGAACAGTGGGAGCGGGTTAAGGACCATTGCGACAACATGATTTTCGAAGGCTTTGCGGCGTGAGGATCAGTCGCTGATGATCGCCCTAAAGCCTGCCGTTCGCGTCCATCGCCGCGTCGCCGAGATTGGCCGCGAGGGCTGGGAGGCCTGCACCTCGAACGCAGACTATGCCTCTAACCCCTTCATAAGTTACGATTTTATCGACTCCCTAGAGCTGTCCGGCTGCGCTGTTGCACAGACCGGTTGGGCACCGCACCATCTCGCGGTGGAGGATGAGGCCGGACAGGTGGCGGCGGTCATGCCGCTCTATCTGAAGTCCCACTCTCAAGGCGAATATGTCTTCGACCATTCTTGGGCCGATGCCTATCATCGCGCCGGTGGGCGCTACTATCCCAAGCTTCAGTGCGCCGCCCCCTTCTCGCCGGTGACGGGGCCACGCATGATGGTTCGGGCCGATATTGATCCGGTCATGGCCAAGCGCACCTTGCTGGGCGGCGCAGTGTCGCTCTGTGAGCGGCTGGAAGCCTCGTCGGTGCACGTCACCTTCCCCTCCAAGGCCGACTGGGACTTTCTCGGCGGCGAGGGTCTGCTGCAGCGCCAAGACCAGCAATATCACTGGCACAATAATGGCTATCAGACCTTCGACGACTTCCTTGGGGCCCTGTCCTCCAACCGGCGCAAGACCATTCGCCGCGAACGGCGCGATGCTCAGGCGGGCCTAGAGATCGTTGGGCTGACGGGAAAGGACCTGACCGAAGAGGCGTGGGACGCCTTTTACCAGTTCTATGAGGACACCGGCGCACGCAAGTGGGGCCGTCCCTATCTCAACCGTCCGTTTTTCTCGATGATGGGCGAGCGCATGGCCGACCAGGTGCTGCTGATCATGGCCAAGCGCGATGGCCGCTATATTGCCGGGGCCCTGAACCTGCTCGGCGGAGATTGCATCTATGGCCGCAACTGGGGCGCGGTCGAGGATGTGCCGTTCCTGCATTTCGAGCTCTGCTACTATCAGGCCATCGAGCATGCCATCCGCCTCGGTCTTCCCCGGGTCGAGGCCGGGGCTCAGGGCCAGCATAAGATCGCGCGCGGATATCTCCCAGCCCCCGTCTATTCGGCCCACTTCATCGCTGACCCGGCCCTGCGCGAACCGGTCCGCCGCTATCTGGATCAGGAACGGGCCGCCGTACAAAATGAGATGGACTGGCTGTCCGAAGAATATTCCCCCTTCAAGGCGGGCGGCTAAAGCCCCCAACCCTACCCTCTGGAGACCGACCCCATGAGCCTCTCGGGCCAATATGACGACAACAATATCTTCGCCAAGATCATTCGCGGGGAGATTCCAGCGGTAAAGGTCTATGAAGACGAGGCCGTGCTCGCCTTCATGGATGTGTTCCCGCAATCCAAGGGCCACTGTTTGGTCATTTCCAAAACCGCCAAGGCGCGCAACCTGTTAGAGATCGACCCTCAATCGCTAAGCACCGTGATGGAAACGGTTCAGACGCTCGCCAAGGCCGTTACCACCGCGCTAGATCCTGACGGTGTGGTCATTACTCAGTTCAACGGGGCCCCTGCCGGACAGACCGTCTTCCACCTGCATGTCCACATCATCCCCCGCTATGAGGGCGTGGCTCTGGCCGGTCATGGCCACGGCAATATGGCGGATATGGCGGAGTTGAAGGCTATCGCGGCGCAGATCTCGGCGGCTTTGTAGCCCCCTACCCCGGCTGCGCCGGCACTTCCCCCAGAGGGGGAAGATTTTAGCGCTGATGATCTTCCCCCTCTGGGGGCAGTGGCGCGAAGCGACGAAGGGGGTTTAGCCCTCAAACC
>JBEGOG010000335.1:0-3846 GCA_041182125.1 Pseudomonadota bacterium | reverse complement strand
GCTGAGGACGTCATTGGCAATGCCGGGGCCCTGATCTCGGTCTTCATCCGCAACCCGGAATTCCAAGGCCAGACCAAGGAAAAACTGTCCTCATCCGAGGCACAAAGGCTGGTCGAAACCGTCCTGCGCGACCCGTTCGATCACTGGCTGACGGCGGCCCCCAAGTCAGCGGACCGCCTGTTGCAATTCATCATCGAGCGGGCGGAAGACCGGCTCAAGCGCCGCCGTGACAAGGACGTGGCCCGCGCCTCGGCCACGCGCAAGCTACGTCTGCCGGGCAAGCTGGCCGACTGTTCAGGCCAAGCGACTGATGGGACCGAACTGTTCATCGTCGAAGGCGACTCTGCCGGTGGGTGGCTCGGCCAAACAGGCCCGTAATCGCCAGACCCAGGCCATCCTGCCCCTGCGCGGCAAGATCCTCAATGTCGCCTCCGCCACCAATGACAAGGCTGGGCGCAATACCGAACTGTCGGACCTCTTGCTGGCGCTCGGGGTGCAGGGCGGCAATCGGTTCAAGGAAGAGGACCTGCGCTATGAGCGCATCGTCATCATGACCGACGCTGACGTCGATGGTGCCCACATTGCCAGCCTCTTGATCACCTTCTTCTATCGCACCATGCCGGACCTGATCCGGGCGGGCCGTCTGTTCCTCGCCCTGCCACCGCTCTATCGCCTCAGCCATAATGGCAAGACGGTCTATGCCCGCGACGACGCCCACAAAGACGAGTTGATGGCCGGGATGTTCAAGAACAAGAAGCCCGAAATCGGCCGGTTCAAAGGTCTTGGCGAGATGATGCCCGCCCAGCTCAAAGAAACCACCATGGACCCGGCCAAGCGAACCTTGGCCCGTGTCACCCTGCCCCGGTCTGAAGAGGCGGTTGAAGATCTGGTCGAGACCCTGATGGGCCGAAAACCTGAGCTGCGTTTCCGCTTTATTCAGGAGAACGCGGAATTTGCGGTGGATGATCTCGACGTTTAGGGACAAGCCCGCGCGCCTAAAGGCGACCAACGGCTGACCCCGACCTCGAATCCTTGACTTCTGCGCCATTCACCGTAAGACAAGTCCATAGTCAGGAGCAGGCTCGGCGAATCCGCGCTGCCCGTTCGCCCAAGCACGGGCGGCTCCTCCTTACAGCGTGACATGACAGAATTTTCCCAACTGGGCCTATCGCCCACGACTCTCCAAGCCGTAGCTGACACCGGCTACACCACTGCCACTCCCATCCAGGCTTCCGCCATCCCCATCGCCCTCGCAGGTCGGGATGTTCTGGGTATCGCCCAAACCGGGACCGGCAAGACCGCCGCCTTCACCCTGCCCCTCATTGAGCGGTTGCAGTCGGGACGCTCCAAGTCGCGGATGCCGCGCGCTCTGGTCATCGCCCCGACCCGCGAGCTGGCCGATCAGGTGGCCATGTCGTTTGAAAAGTATGCCAAGGGCACCAAGCTGACCTGGGCGCTGCTGATCGGCGGCGTCTCGTTCGAAGATCAGGTGCGCAAGCTTGACCGGGGCGTTGACGTCCTGATCGCCACGCCCGGCCGCCTGCTCGACCATTTCGAGCGCGGCAAGCTGCTGCTCACCGGCGTCCAGATGATGGTCGTCGATGAGGCCGACCGCATGTTGGACATGGGCTTCATCCCCGACATTGAGCGCATCTTCAAGATGACGCCGCCCAAGAAGCAGACCCTGTTTTTCTCGGCGACCATGCCGCCGGAAATTACCCGCCTGACCAAGCAGTTCCTCAATGATCCCGAGCGGATCGAGGCCAGCCGTCCGGCCACGACCGCCACGACCATCACCCAGCATATCGTGCCGATCCCAATCATCGATCACAAGGCCAAGCGCATGGCGCTACGGGCCCTGATCGAGCGTTCGGAAATCAAGAACGGCATCGTGTTCTGTAACCGCAAGAGCGAAGTCGATATTGTCGCCAAGTCCTTGAAGGTCCACGGCTTTGACGCTGCGCCGATCCATGGTGATCTGGACCAGAGTATGCGCACCAAGACGCTGGAATCGTTCCGTAAGGGCGATCTGAAGCTTCTCGTGGCCTCTGACGTGGCTGCGCGCGGCCTCGACATCCCCGATGTCAGCCATGTGTTCAACTACGACGTCCCGCATCACGCCGACGACTATGTGCACCGGATCGGGCGCACAGGCCGCGCCGGTCGCTTGGGTGAGACGTTCATGCTGGTCACGCCAGCCGATACGCGCAACCTCGACAAGGTGCTCAAGCTGATCGGCCAAAAACCCGAAGAGACCATCTTGGACCTCGACTGGGCCTCGGCTGCGGGCGGCGATGCTCGCCGCGCCTCATCAAGCCGCAGTGGCGGTCGCGAACGTTCGGGTGGCTCAGACCGCAAGCCCAAGCGCGACTATTCCAAGGGCCGCGATGGCGCACCTTTGCACAACGAGGTCGCCTCCATGACCCCGGTGATTGCTGAGCAGACAGACGCCCCCCGCGTTTCGTTTGAGCGCACTGAAACGGCTGACGCGCCAGAGGCGACTGCACCGCGCCGCCCCGGCCGTTCACGCGGTCGCGGTAAGCCTGCGCCAGAAGCTATGGCCGTAGAAACAACAGCAGCGGCCCCAGCGCCTGAGGCTGAGGCTGTCGTTGTTCGCGAACGTGAACCACGCCGTGAGCGCACCCCGCGCCCGGAGCGCCGCCCTGAGCCGCAAGCTGCCGCTCCGCCCCCGCGTCCAGCAGCGCACGACCCCGCACTTCGCTCACGCGGCGTTCAGTCGGTTCGACCGCGTGAAGATGATGACCGCCGCGTCGTCGGCTTCGGCGGCGACCTGCCCGCCTTCCTCGCCAAGCCGCTCCCTAAGCGGGCAACGGTTAAGGACAGCGAGGACTAGGCGAGATTACACTCTAAGCCTTCGGCGCGCGGCGGACCTCAACAACCCGCACGCGGGTTCCGTCGAGCACCAGAGCCAACTCACCACGTTTGAGCTTCAAGGCATCGGCCCCAAACGCGTCATAGCGCCAGCCGCTCAAGGCTGGGCTATCGGCATTGTCGTCATTAGCGATCTTTTCGAGGTCCGAAACGGTCGCGATCAGCTTGGACGCCACACCGGCATCCTCGGCGCGGGCCTTGAGCAGGACCTTCAACAGCTCAACCACAGCCCCAGCAGCGGGCGACGGCGGCGTGCCATTGCGCTCGATCACAGGCGCATAGCCATCAGGGGCCGACAGCCCCATCTTGATGGCCTCGAGCAGTTCGGGACCATAGCGCGACCCGGCAAAGCCCTTGGGCACAGAGCGCAGCCGGTTCAGGCCGTCAGCATCGGTCGGGGCCTGCGTCGCCAACTCGTCAATGGCGTCGTCTTTCAGAATACGACACGCGGCTGATCGCGATTTTGCGCGGTCCGTTCGCGCCAAGCGGCCACGGCCTTAAAGACCGACATATATTTGGCATTGTGCTTGCGCGGCTTTAACCGACGCCACGCCTTTTCAGGATCGACATCATAAAGGGCCGGATCAATCTGGGCGGCCATCTCTTCGGAGACCCAAGCCAGACGCCCCTGCTTTTCCAGACGCGATTTCAGATCGGGGAAAAGCTTGGCCAGATGGGTCACATCGGCCAGGGCATAGTCGAGTTGCGCCTCGCTCAAGGGGCGACGGCTCCAGTCGGTAAACCGGCTCGACTTATCCAAATCGATTCGCAGCATGTGGCGCACGAGGGCGTCATAGGCGATCTGCTCACCAAACCCCGCCGCCATCCCGGCGATCTGGGTGTCGAACAGCGGCCTCGGCATCGCGCCCAGATTGTTGAAGATCTCCACATCCTGCCGTGCGGCATGGAAAACCTTCTCGATTCGCTCGTCTCGGAGCAGATCGAGGAAGCAGG
>JBEGOG010000334.1:0-2808 GCA_041182125.1 Pseudomonadota bacterium | reverse complement strand
AAGATGGCGGCCAAGATGCAGGCCATGGGCTTGCCCTTCCTCTATTACGAAAATACCGACGGCGGTCACGCGGCGGCGGCAAACTTGAAAGAGTCGGCCAAGCGAGTCAGTCTTGAGATGGTCTATCTGTCTCGAAAGCTGATGGACTAAGCGGCCATGGATCAGATCGTCTCTAAGCTATCGCCCTTTGTGGCGGCACACCCGACCCTGTTGGACGGGGCCAAGTTTCATGACCCCCATCTGACCGCGAAGGGCGAGGCGCGGGCTAGCGTCGATATGGCTGGGCTAAAGACCCTGTGGCTCAATACCGGGACCCTGTGCAACCTCACCTGCCTGAACTGCTATATTGAGAGCTCGCCGACCAATGACGCCCTGTCCTATCTGACGGCGGCGGAGGCCTTGGCCTATCTCGATGAGATCGCCGCAACCTGCCGGTGGAAGAGATCGGGCTGACCGGCGGCGAGCCGTTCATGAACCCCTATATCCTGTCCTTGATCGCGGTTCCTTTGCAGCGTGGCCTTAAGGTTCTAGTCCTGACCAATGCCATGAAGCCGATGGACCATCGCAAGGACGGCTTGCTGGCCCTGAAGGCGCAATATGGCGACCGCCTAACCCTTCGCGTTAGTCTCGATCACTATACGGGCCTGGTTCATGAGGCCGAGCGCGGTGTGGGCACATGGGCCAAGGCCCTTGAGGGTCTACACTGGTTATCCGTACACGGATTTAATCTGGCCGTAGCCGGTAGAAGCCTTTCGGGGGAGGCCGCTGCGGACACGCGGGCGGGCTATCAGGCCCTGTTTGATGGCATGGGCGTAGCGCTTGATGCCAGCAACCCAGCGGCCTTGGTCCTGTTTCCAGAGATGGATGCGCGGGTCGATGTGCCGGAAATCACCACGGCCTGCTGGGGCATATTGCATAAGGACCCGGCGGACCTGATGTGTGCCTCCAGCCGCATGGTGGTCAAGCGCAGGGGGGCTGATCGGCCCGCGGTCGTGGCCTGCACACTCCTGCCCTATGATCCGCAATTTGAGCTTGGACCCGATCTGGCCTCCAGCCTCGGGTCAGTGAAGCTCAACCACCCCCACTGCGCCAAGTTCTGCGTTCTTGGCGGGGCGAGCTGTAGCGCGGGCTAGACCCGCAGGGCCTCGGCCAAAAGACGCCCCTCAACCGCGCGGCTGGACCCCGCCCGCCAAGCCACGACGATTTCGCGCGATGGCGGACGCTCGTCGCCGGTGAGGCCAACCGGGCGGATGGTGACGCTGGCCCGCTCGGCGAGGCCGGACTCGACGGCCATGGCCGGCAGCAAGGATACGCCCAGACCCGATCCGACCATCTGAACCAGGGTGTGCAGGGATGTGGCGGCAAAATGGCTCTCGCCGGTCTTGCTATTGGCCTTGGGCGGCTCCAATCCGCAGGAGGACAGGGCGTGATCGCGCAGACAGTGCCCATCTTCGAGCAGGATCAGATCGTCACTGTCGATACTGTCCATCGAAACAGGACCGCCATGGCCCAGATGGTGCCCGGGCGGCAAGGCGGCCATCAACTCATCATCCCCGACGCGAGCGGTGCGAAGACCCGTCGTGTCATAGGGCAGGGCAATCAGGGCCGCATCGAGCGCGCCGGACTTTAAGGCCACAACCAGCTTTGCGGTCATGTCCTCGCGCAGAAACAGGCGCAGCTTTGGAAAGCGCGTGCGCAGCAGCGGCAGGACGCGCGGCAGTAAGAAGGGGGCGATGGTGGGAATGACGCCGAGGCGAAACCGGCCCGATAGGGGCTGGCCCGCGCTCTTGGCCGCCTGAACCAGATCTTCGGTCTGAGCCAAGATCTCACCGCCGCGCCTGACCGCGTCCTCACCAACGGCCGTCAGAATGACACCGGACCTTGCCCGGTCCACCACTGGCGCACCGAGGATCTTTTCCAGTTCTTGAATGCCCGCCGACAGGGTCGGCTGGGTGACATGGGCCGCCTCCGCTGCACGGCTAAAGGAGCCATGTTCGGCCAGAAGCTTGAGATAGTGCAGTTGGCGCAAGGATGGGAGCATGGTCCAGATATAGGTCAGCTCTATCCAATTTCCAAAACCTATTGAGGGCAGGGTGGGTGTATCCCCTCCCTTAGGCCCTCTCCCCCGTTTTCCCCGCAAAGCATCCCGGGGGAAGATTTGCAGATCTTAGATCTTCCCCCTCTGGGGGAAGTACCCACGCAGCGGGGGTAGGGGGTCCATCCCCCGCTCTAGAACCCCTTTTCCATCCGATAATTATGGATCGCCACGCCGCTAAGCACGAAATCCCGGCGGTAGGCTAAGACGAAAGCCTTATGCAGAAACAGTCGCCGTGCCGCTTCGCTCGCCTCTGTAAAGAGGTGGGTCAGGCCCAGAGCCCGCGCCTCCTGCTCCAACCGGTCACAGAGCGCTGAGCCTAGGCCCATCCCAATATGGTCGGACCGGCAATAGAGGTGGTCAAGGTGGCCATCGCGCTCAAGGACCCCATAGGCCAGCGGTTTGTCTCGCCCATCGACCGCGACCCAGATGAGGTCGCCCGCTTGAGCGCGGCCCTCAAACTGTTGGGGCGTGGGCGCGGCGCGGGCCCAGACTTCGACCTGAGCGGGCTGATAGTCCCGCGCACCGCCGCCGCGTACTGAATCCATAAAGACCGCGGTCAAGCTCGGTGAGTCACGGGGCTCAAAAGGGCGAATTAAAAAGTCGGTCATGATGTCCCGTAAACGCCGCTACTCATGAGACAGGGTCAGAATGGGAAAGTTGAAGGAAAATAGGGAAGGCCCTCACCCAACCCTCTCCCTCAGGGAGAGGGC
>JBEGOG010000333.1:0-2679 GCA_041182125.1 Pseudomonadota bacterium | reverse complement strand
GTTGCGATCATCGACCTTCGGCTCCTGTTGCGGGCCAATGGCGTGCTGGATCGGTTAAAGGCCAAGGGAGCTGAGATCAGCGTGCCGAGAGATTAGGTTTAATCCCAGCCTCAAGGGCTTGGCGCGCAAGGTCCTTGATCTGAGCTGGCGATAGGGGGCTGAGCGGGTCGGGGGTGGCGGGTTGGATCGTACCGACAATCTGTCCAGCGTTCATGGTCACCACGTGATCGGCAAGCCGCGCAACCTCTTCGGCGTCATGACTGACATAGAGCACCGGAATGGACAGGGTGCGATGCAGGGCTTCTAAAAAGGGCAAGATGTCGGCCCGGCTTTGGGCGTCGAGGCTGGAAAGTGGCTCATCCATCAACAGAAGGCGCGGCTGGGACAGAAGCGCCCGGCCCAAGGCCACCCTTTGCCGCTCGCCGCCCGACAGGTTATCGGTGGACCGTCCGATCAAAGGCTCTAGCCCAAGCAGCGGCACAACCTCATCTAGGCTCATGGTCTTGTCCTCTGACGAGCGGCGATAGCCAAATAGCAGATTGTCCTTCACGGACAGGTGGCTCAGCAGGCTGGACTCTTGAAACACCATGCCGAGGGCGCGTTTGTGCACGGGGACAAAGCGCCGCCCGTCTTGCCATTCCTCGCCATCCATCACGACACGGCCCGGCAGGCGGGTGAGGCCCGCTATAGCCCGTAGAAGACTGGTCTTGCCCGCCCCGGACGGACCGACCAGAGCGGTGATCCCCTTAGGCGGAATGGACAGGCTGACCTTGAGCCGAAAGCGGCCCAGTTGGCCATCAAACTCGGCCTGAACCCCGGCTTGGCTGTCCGCACCGTTCATGGGGCGGTCTTTCGAGAACGGCGTTCGGTCAGGAACATGGTCAGCAGCACGATGAAGCTGAAAACGAGGAGGCCTGCCGCGAGCCTATGGGCCTCGCCAAACTGCAAGGATTCGACCAGCTGATAGAGCTTGACCGAAATGACTTCGGTTTGACCCGGTATGCCGCCGCCGATCATCAGCACGACGCCGAACTCTCCGACCGTGTGGGCAAAGACCAGAACGGCGGCGGTCAGGAAACCGCGTCGGGCTTGCGGCACGGCGACCGTGAAAAAGGCGTTCAGGGGTGTCGCGCGCAAGGTCGCCGCGACCTCCATTGGTCGATCGCCCATGGCCTCGAAGCCATTTCGGATTGGCTGGACTGCGAAGGGCAGGGAATAGACGAGCGAACCGATCAAGAGGCCCGGGAAGGTGAAGGCGAGAGACTGAATGCCAAACGGGTGGAGCAGTTCCATCAGCGGACTGCTCGGGGCTAGCAGCAGGAGCAGATAGAAACCCAAGACGGTCGGCGGCAGGACGATGGGCAAGGCCGCGACGGCGGCGATGATCTCTTTCCACCAGACCTTCTGCCGCGCCAGCCACCAGGCCAAGGGCGTGGCTAGGATCAGCAACAGCAGCGTCGTCAGGCTCGCTAGCTTGAGGGTGGTCCAGATCACATCGGCCATGGGCTAGGGGGTCTCATAGCCATAGCGGCGAATGATGGCACGGGCGGTGGGACCTTTCAGGAAGGCCACGAAAGCCTTAGCCGCTGGATTGTTCGCCCCGGTCTTGAGCAAAACCGCCTGCTGATCGATCGGGCTGTGCAGCTTGGCCGGGACGATCCAGCGCGAACCATCTGTTCTGTTAATCACCTGCGACTGGGCCACGAACCCAATCTCAGCAGCGCCTGTTTGAACAAATTGGAAGGTCTGGGCGATGGAGCTGCCCTGCACGGTCTTCGGCTTTAGCCGATCATAGAGGCCCAACTTGCCAAGGCTCTCGATGGCGGCGAGGCCGTAGGGGGCGATGGTGGGATCAGCTACGGCCAAATGCTCGAAATCGCCGCGGGCCAGAACCTTGCCAGTGGCATCAACAAAGCCGGGCCTTGTCGAATAGAGCACCAAACGTCCGACGGCATAGGTGAAGCGGGTGCCTTTGACCGAAAAGCGATTATTTTCAGCCTGTTGTGGACGTTCTTTGTCAGCGGATAGGAAGACTTCAAAGGGTGCGCCATGGGTGATCTGCACATAGATCTGACCGGACGGACCAAAGCTAAGGTTCGTCCTATGGCCCGTTTTGGCGGTAAAGGTCGTGGCGATCTCTTTGGCGGGTTCCATGAAATTGGAGGCCACGGCAATCTGCACCGTCGCTGCCGCCGCAGGGGCGACGTTCAGCGCGCAGACGACCGCGATCAGGCCAGATAGCCGCGCCAACACCCCCACAGACCTCATCCCTCCAGCCCTTTAGGCACCAAGCCGCAGGGGCAGTCGCGCAGTCGCTGTCCGGTCGCCGCATAGATGGCGTTGGCCAAGGCCGGGATCACGGGCGGCAGGGCGGGTTCGCCAAGGCCGGTTGGAGGCACGTCGGTCTTAACAAAGGCGACCTCGATCTCTGCTGGAGCAGCATCAATGCGAAGGAGCGGGAAGTCACCGAAGCCCTTTTGCGTGACGGCCCCATCGACCTGTTGGATCTTCTGACCGGCGATGGCTTGAGCCAAGCCGTCAATGACCGAGCCCTGAACCTGTTGTTCGGCATGCATCGGATTGATGATCTGGCTGCCAATGTCACCGGCCACATAGACCTTCTCGACCTTGATACGGGTGCCTTGGGTCACGGTAATATCGACAATCTCGGCAAAGTAA
>JBEGOG010000332.1:0-4110 GCA_041182125.1 Pseudomonadota bacterium | reverse complement strand
GCCAATCACGATTAGGGCGATCTTTGAGACCTCGCCGAGGCCAAAGACAATGAACAGAATGGGCAAGATTGCGATGGGCGGGATCACCGCTATGGCCGCCACCAAGGGGCCCATCCCAGCCTTCATCATCGGCAATAGCCCAATGACCAATCCCAAAATTAAGGTGATGCCCGTGGCGATCACCAGCGCGGTACTGATGCGCTTGAGGCTGGCGGCGGTGTCGACCAACAGCGGGGCTTCACCCGTCAGCGGATCGACGCTTGCCATCATCTTGATCGCCTCAACCATCGCTGACGCGGTTGGCAAGAGTTTGTCATGGGTATTTTGGGCGTGGCGGGACTCTGAAGCGACGAGATAGAACAGGGCCACAGCCAAGAGCGGTACCAGACCCAAGAGTATGCGGCCGCCCCCGCGAGGCCTAATGTTGAGCAAACGACGCATGGGGCGGCCCCTATTATCCAATCAAGCCTAGAGCTTACCGTCGGCGGCTTGCTGAACATAGGTTGTGTCGAAACGGAGCTTCACATTGGCGGGATCGCCTAGGATCTTGCCGCCTGGGAACTCGATACCAATCGCGTCAACGGACTTGGCCCCTTGACCGAACAGGCCATTGTCGAAGCTGAACTTGCGTACCCGGTCATTGGCGGTGATCAGATCGGGACTGACCGTCGCGGCTAGGGCTGACTTGGGATCGACATAGAGGTAGGTGGTCTTGAGCTGGGCTTCGAACCCGGCCAGATCGGTACCGGACAGCTTGGCCATGGCCTCGCGGGCGGCCTTGCCTTCAGGGGTCTGGGCAGTCGCCAGCGCCAAGGTCTCGTACCAGATGCCGGTTAGGGCCTTGCCGAGGTTGGGGTTGGCCTTCAGGGCGTCCGAACTGACCATCAGGCCATCGAGGATCTCGCCGGGGATCTTGGAGCTATCAAAGACCAGCTTAGCGCCCGACTGTTTGGCCACTTCGGACAGTTGCGGGTTCCAAGTCACTAAGGCTTTGGTTTCCGGCGCAGCGAAGGCGGCGACAATGTCGGCGTCTGAGGTATTGACGACCTTGACGTCCGAGGCCTTGAGGCCAGCGGTCTCGAGCGCGCGGGCTAGCAGATAGTGCGAGACGGAGAACTGCACCAGATTGACCGGACGGCCCTTGATGTCGGCTATGCTGTTGGCACCCTTAAGAATGACGCCATCATTGCCGTTGGAATAGTCGCCCAGCATCAGGACCGTCGTGTCCTTGCCGCCCGCCGCAGGTACGGTCAGGGCGTCCATATTGGTGGCCGTGACGCCGTCTAACTTGCCCGCCGTGTACTGGTTCAGGCTTTCGGCATAGTCATTGATCTGCACCAGCTTGATGTCGACGCCGTACTTGTCGGACCATTTCTTCACGATCCCGGCTTGCTGGGCATAGGGCCATGGCATCCATCCGGCATAGATGGTCCAGCCGATGGTGTAGGTCTTGGCCGCAGTGGCCACAGGTGCCTTGGCCGGCTCGGTCTTGGGACCGCATCCGGTCAGGACCAGACCCGCGGCGGCGACAGCGGCTACGATTTGAGCGCTCTTGAATAGGGTCTTCACAATTTCATCCTCCAGCGGGGGGCCGATTTCGGCAGTCCCAGTAATACCGCACGAGGAATTCGTAATAACCAAAGCCAACCGACGGTCTTGGCAAGCTAGGTGCTGAAAAATTGAGCGACGCAGGCAGGCAGTGCCCCTTTCGGCGTCAGTGAAGGCGCAGGGGCTCAACTGTGCGCCAAAGCCGCGTTTAACCGATGATCTTCTGTAAGGCCTCGGTCTCGCTGATCACTTCGGCATATTTGGCCTGAAGATCAAAGAGGTTGGCTTCGTGGGGGCGGGGATCGCGGTCGGCGCAGGCGTCCGCGACGACGAAGGGGGCAAAACCGTTTTGCAAGGCATCCAGTGCGCTGGCGCGTACGCAGCCTGATGTCGAAAATCCGCCGATCATCACGGTATCTACACCCATCGCCCTTAGGGTTGAGGCGAGAGACGTGCCAAAAAAGGCTGAAGCATATTGCTTAGTGACGACCACATCTTGTGGCTGCGGAGCGATAGATGTTGGGATCGCCCCTAAGGGGGAGCCCGCATCAAAGGCCTTAAGAGCCGGAACCTTTTGGTAAAATAGGCCCCCGTCACGCCCTTCTGCGCCATAGACAACCTGTGTGTAGATCACAGGAATAGCTTTGGCGCGGCAGGCGGCAATCAACCGCTCAAAGCTGGCGACCGCCATCGGTCCCGACTGACCTAGATAGAGGGAGGCGGTAGGGTCCAGATAAGCCTTCACCACATCGACCACCAAAAGGGCAGGTCGTTTGCCAAAGGCCAAGCGACCGCCGAAACCAGCCTTTGCATAGTCGGACGTCAGGTCTGTTTCGGCGGTCTTAGCCATCTTTAGATGAGGCCCCGGGTCTGAAGATCAGCCAGTTCGCTTGCCGTCAGGCCCAAGATGGAGCCATAGACCTCTGCATTGTCCTGTCCGACTGTTTGCGGTGCGATGGAGCGCACATTGCCCGGTGTTGCCGACAGTTTTGGAAAGACGTTCTGCATTTTGAGCGTGCCCCAGCGGGGGTGCTCCACATCAATAATGGCCTCGCGGGCCGCAAAATGTGGATCGGCCAGCATTTCGGGCGCGCGGTAGATCTTACCGGCAGGCACGCCCGCCTTGATCATCAGGGCTTCCAGCTCATCGACCGTCAAGGTCTTGGTCCAGTCTTCAACCAGCGCATCCAACTCAAGTTGGTTTTTGCCGCGACTGACATGGTCGATATAGCGGGGATCCTTGGCCAGCTCGGGCCGGCCCATCGCCGCGCAAAGGCGGCCAAAGACGGTGTCCTGATTGGCACCGATCAGATAGTCGCCGTCCTTGCACTTGTAGACGTTGGACGGCGCAATGCCGGGCAGGAACGAGCCGGACCGTTCGCGAATATAGCCAGTCGTGGTGTAGTCCGGGATCATGCTTTCCATGACCTGCAGGACCGATTCATAGAGCGAGGAATCGACCACCTGGCCCTGACCGGTCTGGTCACGGTGACGCAAGGCCGCCAGCGCGCCGAGGCAGCCGTATGTGGCCGCAAGGCTGTCGCCAATCGAGATGCCCATTCTAGAGGGTGCACGATCAGGATCGCCAACAATATGACGCCAGCCACCCATGGCCTCGCCGATACCGCCAAAGCCCGCCCGGTCCGAATAGGGACCGGTCTGGCCATAGCCGGAGACGCGCACGATGATCAGGCCCGGATGGTCCTTCATCAGCTCCTGCGGTGAGAGGCCCCACTTTTCGAGGGTGCCGGGGCGGAAGTTCTCGATCAGGATGTCGGCGGTGGCGATCAGCCGACGGGCCAGATCCTGCCCCTCCGGCACCCGCAGGTCCGCCGAGACCGACTTCTTGTTGCGGGCCACGACTTCCCACCAGAGCGGATAGTCGCCGCGTCCCCACGCGCGCATCGGATCGCCGACCTTGGGGGGTTCGATCTTGATGATCTCTGCCCCCATATCGCCCAGCAATTGGCCGCAGAATGGACCGGCTATGAGCTGGCCCATCTCGACAACGCGCAGGCCCTTGAGAGGGCCGGTGTTTGCGACAACGGCGTCTTGTTTCACATCAGACACGGTAGCTAGACCCTATTCTGCGGCCATGCGCGAAGGACGCACACGCCAGACCGGCTGGACAGGAGCGGCCAGGCCCGTATCGGCTAAGCAGGAGGCGCGAAGATCGTCGATCGAAGGACCACGGTCAAAGAGTTGCAACGGACCACGTTCGCTGCGCATCTTGGCCCGCAGGGCTTCGGTCGCGGCTTCATCAATCGAGCCATCGGAATGGGCTACGACACCAAAGCGCAGGGCACCTTCGACGGTGACGAGGCCACGGGTGATTTCTAGGCCGATCAGGTCGGTTTCACGCTCCAGAGGATCGCCCCAGCCGCCGCCGCCCCAGGTCACGAAGTGCAGCAGATCGCCCTTCTCCACCTTGATGCCGTCGCACTTGGAGGCCAGAGGGATGCTCTCGCCCGAGGCCTTGTCCAGACGCTTCCAAGAGCGCATGCCCGGCAGGCCGCCATTGACGCCCCAAGGCGGGATGAACCAGCGGTCATCATGGATGGC
>JBEGOG010000331.1:0-3039 GCA_041182125.1 Pseudomonadota bacterium | reverse complement strand
CATTTCGGCGGTCTGTCTGATCTGAGCGTGACCGATGACGGGGCCATGACCGCTGTGACTGACGGTGGTGATCTCCTAACTGGGCGTCTGGTTCTGGATCAAGACAAACTGCGCGGCATTGATCAGGCCCACCTGCAGACCCTCACCGGTCTGGATGGCCAGCCCCTTGCCAGCAAACGTCTAGGCGATGCCGAAGGGATCGTGCGGTGGCCCAATGGCGACCAGATGGTTAGCTTTGAGCGCGATCACCGCATCTGGCTCTATCCCGCCGACGGTGGTCCGCCCAAGGTCATGCCCAAGCCCGATATCGCAATGGAAGACAATGATGGGATGGAGGGACTGTCCCTCGCCGCCGCGCAAGGCCCCGATGCCTTTTGGGTGGGGGTTGAGCCCGGATCGGTATGGCTCTGTCGTCTGAAGGCGGTCTGTATTGAGCAAACGAACCTGCCAAAGCCGCCAGCGGGCTTTCGGCTATCGGCGCTAAATGAGGCTCCGAACGGCGACCTGCTCTTGCTGTTCCATCGGTGGGATCGGGTCCTCAAGACCAGCCACGTCACGGTTCAGATCGTCCGCAATCCATCCTCGACCTATCCCCAAATCGTCGACTCATTGAACCTGTCGCCGCCTCTCAGTGTCGATAATTTCGAAGGCATTTGGGCGGACGCGCGCAAGGGTGGCGGCCTCAGGCTCTATCTGTTGACCGACGACAACTTTTCCAAGACCCAGCGCAACCTGTTCATGGCTTTCGACTGGACGCCGCGTTAGGCCCGAACCCCTAGACCCCTAGACCCCTTTGGTCCGTGTGCGCGACAAGGGATGGCTGGTTTCGACCACCTCGCGCAGGCGTCCTTCCGTGACGTGGGTGTAGATCTGGGTCGTGGCAATATCGGCGTGTCCGAGAAGCTTTTGCACCGTCCGCAGGTCCGCGCCGCCCTCCAGCAGGTGCGTTGCAAAGGCGTGGCGCAGAACGTGGGGGCTGACCTTGGCCCGGTCTATGCCCGCGACCAGAGCCGCATCGTCCAGCAATTGACCGAACCGGCGTCGGGTCAGCCGTCCGCCCGCCCCGCGAGAGGGGAACAGCCACGGGCTATCGGCCACACCCTTAGGAAAGAAGGACTTACGATGGGGTAGGTAGGCCTTGACCGCTTCACGCGCTGGACCGTTCAAAGGGGCCAGCCGTTCCTTGCCGCCCTTGCCCTTGATGATCACAAAGGCTGGATCGCGGGCGACAGAGGCTTGGGTCAGGGCCAGAAGCTCTGAGATGCGCAGGCCGGACGCATAGAGCAGCTCGATCATGCAACCGAGCCGCAGCCCGGCCTCCTCCTTGCCCTTTTCAACGGCGGGGGCCGCCGCGATCAGCCGCTCGACCTCCTCACGGGTCAGGATCTTGGGCAGGGGTCGCCCGCGCTTAGGGGCATCGACACGGTGGGAGGGATCATCCTCGCGCCAGCCCTCGCCTAGGACAAACCGATAGAATTGCCGAAGGGCCGAGCGACGGCGCGAGGCGGTTGCCGGAGAGGCACCGCGTTCGCCTAGGGCTTCGAAATAGGCTTCGACCTGTTCGGCAGAGGCCTTGGCCAGATCAGTGCCCTTGGCCTTCAAGAACAGCTGGGCATCGGCAAGATCGCGGCTGTAGGCGGCCAGCGTGTTCTTTGCCGCCGACCGCTCGACAGCCATCATTTCTAAGAATGCATCGAGCCAGCCTGAAGCGCTCATTTGGCTTTGCGGGCAGGTTTGGCAGCCGGTTTGGCTGCACCCGGCTTTGCAACCGGTTTTGGAGCGGGAGGCGGTGCGCTGTAGCCCTGCATTAAGACCATGCCCTCGATGGCAAAGGCGCTGGCCTCGTCCGCCATGCCTGCCCGCTGGAGAGCCCGAACGATACTGAGACGATCGGCTATGTTGGGGCCGTTGGCACCCGCACTCTGAGCAATGGCCAAGACGGCCAGAACCGTCTCGCCCTTCATTCCGGCATCGGCAGCCATATCCAGAGCCATCAGGCGGCTGGTCGCGGCCTCATGTTTGGGAAGGGTGAACTGAGCCAGGCGGGTTCGGATCGGGGCGGGGAGGGGCTCTGATAGGGCCGCCGTCAAGGCTGCGGCCCCTTGCCGACGCTGACGCACCGGATCGGCCACTGAGGCTAGTCCCGCATCGACCAGACCTGCAACCACGGCGCTCTGTCCGGGCGCGCTGGGCGGGGTAGCGGCAGCTAACAAGGCATCGAGGGTCAGGACCTGCTCGTTCACCAGATCTGCCGGGAGGGCCTGGCGAAGGCGGCGCGCAGAGACTGGATCACCGGCCAGAACGGCTGCGGTCGCCAAGAGGACCGGGTCAGCGGATGGCACCTGCGCCTCGACCAGCGAGGCGATCAGCGGACGGCTAAGGCGCGACAGGGCCCCACCACCACCTGATCGCGCTGGGTCAGGTCTAGGGTCTCACGGCCAATGGCCAAGAGCCGCGCTTCGGTCGCTGCCCCGGGGATCGCGAGCAAGGCGGGGACATTGATCGGCGGCGGCGCGGAAAGCTCGCTTTGGCCAGCGGCTGTTGGCGCGGGCAGGGGCTGAGAGGTTGCCGTGTCATAGACGGCGCTGACATTGGCCCCCATCCGAACGGCGCGCCCGGCTGCAGCCATGCGCAGGGCAGGATCTGCGGCCTCATCTCGCGAGATGGCGACCACCATCGCGGCGGGCGCTTGGGCCATGGCAGCGGTGAAATCCAGCTTCAGGGCGCGCGATAGAGTCATGTCCAGACCGCTGCGCAAGGAGGCGGTGCCCGTCATCGGCGTTCCGGCCATCGCTGCGGCCATCATCTTGGCAAAATCGGCATCTTCGGCCGACGGAGGCAACAGATCGAGGGTCAGTTGCGCTGCAGCGCCCTCGCCACCCACCATCAGGCAAAAGGCGCGAAGTTTCAGCCAATAGGGCGCGTCGCGTTCAGAGCCCAAGGCTTGACCGATTTGGCAGGCCTTTTCCGCATGGCCAAGGATCAGGGCCGCTTCTGCTGAAACCTTGGCTAGGGAGGGCGTCTGGGCCACGCCAGAGG
>JBEGOG010000330.1:0-3228 GCA_041182125.1 Pseudomonadota bacterium | reverse complement strand
GGCCTATCCATTCATCACATCACTATAAGTCGATCCATAAAAATTATCATTGCCAAGCAACGCACGCTCAATCAGTGACAATTCATCGGCGTTACTTGCAGTCTGAGCGGCGTTGTAAAATAGGGCCGCATCTATCGATACGCCCTCTATTATATAAGAGACGGTGTTAGAGCTTACGTTCCATTCGCGAAAAGCGTTGATGGTTCCAGCTGTAATTACTTTTGATCCGTTAACGATGTTGAATTTAATTCCGCTTCCAACATAATCTAATTCAAAATTGGAATATCCAGAGACGCCATTGATCCAAATCAGATCGACGTAAGAGGTGCCATTATAGATTACATTTTGGTTTTTATAGACATCACCTCGACTATAATTTGCATAATACCAGTTGAAATTCACATTATTTATGTTGAATTGCGTGTATGCACGAAAAATAGACATAAACATTTTCCCTGAACAGAATCAGTTCTGAAGCCTTGGGATTGAAAATTCGAATCCAAGACATTTCTAATCTGCGCAATTTTAGGGAAAAGATATTTACGTAGCCTAAACGCCCAATTGATCTGCGGCTCTCGAAAGCGCCGTAAAGAAGGCTTGGTCCAGCCCCCTACAACACCCACCCATGTCTCTGATTCGTACCCCTCCGGCGGAAGCCGCCTTTCGTCCAGTGTGTGATCCTGTGAAGGAGTTCTCTTACGAGCGCTCTTAAGCGCGCTCTTTGGAGTGCACCATGGCCCAAGGCCTTTTGATCACCGGACCTGAACGTCGTCGATCTTGGCGAGTGGAAGAACGAGAACAGATACTGTCTGAAGCGTTTGCGCCTGGCGCTGTGGCCAGCCTAGTTGCTCGGCGTCACGATGTCTCGACCGGCTTGCTCTACAGTTGGCGCAAGAAGGCGCTGGCGCAGCTCGATCGAACCGCGTTCGCACAAGCAGCCTTTTTGCCTGCAGTCGTTGAAGAAGGTCGAGCCGCTTGCTCGGCCTCAGGCGCGACGGCCCGACCCGCGGCCGTGATCGAAGTGGTCTTGGACCGGGGCGTGCGGGTGCGCATTGAGGCGGGCATGCCCGTGGCCCTCGTTACTGCGACCTTGAAGGCGCTGCGGTGATCCCGTTTCCATCCAACGTTCGGGTCTGGATCGCCACAGGACAGACAGATATGCGCCGCGGCATGCCAGGCCTTGCCCTTCTGGTGCAGGAGGGGTTCAAACGTGATCCCCACGCCGGTGACGTGTTTGTCTTTCGGGGACGACGCGGCGATCTGGTCAAGATCATTTGGCATGATGGGTTTGGCCTGTCGCTCTATGCCAAGCGGCTGGATCGAGGCCGGTTTGTCTGGCCCTCGGCATCCGCAGGGGTCGTCTCAATAACCCCAGCGCAGATGGCCTATATGCTCGAAGGCATTGATTGGCGTAACCCGCAGCTGACGTGGCGACCAGTATCGGCGGGGTAAAAAAAGTTGCTGGCGACTGCATTTTGGGGCGCCACAAGCGCCTTTAGATGTGATTCAATAGCTTATGTCACAAGGCTTTGACGCAACTTCGGACGATGTGGACACCCTGCGGGGCGTCGCCCTGTCGCTGCGCGCCGAGGTGGCTGAGCAAAAGGCCCTGATCGCCTATCAAAAGCTGGTCATCGCCAAGATGCAGCGCCAACTCTACGGTGCCAAGGCCGAGCGAAGCGCACGCTTGATTGACCAGATGGAACTGGAGTTCGAGGAGCTTGAGGCTGCAGCCACCGAGGATGAACTGGCCGCAGAACAGGCCGTCGCCCGCACAACCCGCGTGGCAGGCTTTGAGCGCAAGGCCCCAAGATCCAGAACCACCTTCCCCGATCATCTGCCAAGAGAGCGTGTGGTCATCGATCCACCGACGGCCTGTGAGTGCTGCGGTGGATCTCGGCTGCGCAAGCTGGGCGAGGATGTTACCCAGACCCTGGAGATCATTCCGCGCCAGTGGAAGGTCATCCAGACCGTCCGCGAGAAGTTCTCCTGCCGCGACTGCGAGAAGATCAGCCAGCCACCCGCGCCGTTCCATGCCATCCCCCGCGGATGGGCTGGACCCAGCCTGCTAGCGACGATCGCCTATGAGAAGTTCGGGGCCCACCAACCCTTGAACCGTCTAAGCGAGCGTTTTGCCCTAGAAGGTGTCCCCGTTGCCCTGTCAACGCTGGCCGACACGGTAGGCGCGATCACCTACGCATTGGCCCCCATTACGGCGCGTCTTGAAGCCCATGTCTTTGCTGCTGAACGGCTACATGGGGACGATACGACCGTTCCGGTTTTAGCCAAGGGCAAGACCGATACGGGCCGGATATGGGTCTATAGCCGAGATGATCGGCCCTTTGGCGGGATCGATCCGCCAGCGGCGATGTTCTACTATTCTAAAGACGTTCTACTATTCTAAAGACCGACGCGGCGAGCATCCTGCCGAGCACCTCAAGGGATATTCCGGGGTTTTCCAAGCCGATGCCTATAGCGGTTATGACGCCCTCTATGCCAAGGGGCGAAGTCCCGGGCCCATTTTGCAGGCCGCCTGTTGGGCCCATGGCCGCAGACCCTTCTTTATATACGCCGATGTGGTCAGTGCCGCTCGGCACAAAGCGTCCGGAGCTAAGTCGCCAGCTCTGTCACCGATCGCCATCGAGATTGTCAGGCGCATCGATGCCCTCTTTGAGATTGAGCGTGAGATCAACGGCTTTGGTCCAGCAGAGCGCCGTGCCGCACGCCAGCTTCGGGCCAAGCCGATCGTCGATGAGCTTCACAGCTACATGACCCAGAAGCATCAAGCGCTCTCGCCCAAACATGATCTGGCCAAGGCCATGGCCTACATGCTCAAGCGCTGGACAGCCTTCACGCTCTATCTCGACGATGGCCGGGTCTGCATGAGCAACAACGCTGCAGAACGGGCCCTCAGAGGCATCGCTCTGGGCCGAAAGTCATGGCTGTTTTGTGGGTCAGATCGTGGCGGGCACCGCGCAGCGGCTATGTACAGCCTCATCGTGACCTGCCGTATGAACCGTGTCGATCCACAGGCTTGGCTGGCCGATGTGCTCCAACGCATAGCGGACCACCCCGTCGCCCGACTAGACGAGCTGCTGCCCTGGAACTGGAAGGCCTCGCAGGGCAAGGCACACGAAACCATCGCTGCATGACTGCGGTCTAGGCCGGATGGTTACGGCTAATCTGCAGTTGCGACTTGAAGCCCAAGTCACAATTCTAACCTGTAGG
>JBEGOG010000329.1:0-2514 GCA_041182125.1 Pseudomonadota bacterium | reverse complement strand
GCGGGCGAAAGCGCCTATTACCTATCGACCAACCGCAATAAGCGCTCCTTAGCCATTGATCTGGCCGATCCCAGAGGCGCGGACCTGATCCGCAAACTCGCCTCTAAAGCTGATATTGTTGTTGAGAACTTCAAGGTCGGGGGGCTGAAACGTTATGGTCTCGACTATCAGACCCTATCGGCGATCAATCCACGCCTGATCTATTGCTCGATCACCGGCTTTGGGCAGGACGGACCCTATGCTGATCGTCCGGGCTATGACTTTGTCGCTCAGGCCATGGGCGGGATGATGAGCATCACTGGTGAGGCCGATGGGCCGCCGATCAAGACCGGCGTTGCGGTCGCGGACCTGTCCACCGGGCTCTATGCGACCATCAGTATCCTGATGGCCCTGCGCCATGCCGAGCAGACCGGGCAGGGGCAACATATTGATTGCTCACTGTTGGATACTCAGCTGGCCATGCTTGCCAATCAGGGATCGAGCTATCTGGTTTCAGGCCAGTCGCCCAGCCGCATGGGTAATACCCACCCGACGGTGGTGCCCTATCAGGTCTTTGACGCCTCCGATGGGCCGATGGTGGTCGCGGTGGGCAATGACGGCCAGTTCAAGATCCTCTGCAAGGTGTTGGGCGTACCAGACCTCGCCGCCGACCCGAGATTTGTGACCAATGTCGACCGGATGGCCCATCGCGCCGCCTTGATCGCCATATTGCAAGACCTGATCGGCCAGCGGCAGGGCGGGGAGCTGATCGCGGCCCTGACCGACGCCGGAGCGCCCGCTGGCCCGGTCAATAGTGTCAAACAGGCCCTAGACGATCCCTTTGTCGAGGCCCGCCAAGCCGTGCACCATTTCACGCGCGAGGACGGCTATCAGATCCCGACCATCGCTTTTCCGGCCAAGCTTAGCCGCACCCCTGCCGCCTATGACCGGGCGCCGCCGCGCCTTGGCGAACATACGGATGAGGTCCTGCGTGATTGGCTGGGCATGGATGATCCGGCGCTGGCGGCCTTGGACGGAGCCATTGCGGACCTAGATCGCGGTAAGGGGGCGGCTTGATGGCGTGCCCCGAAGCTGCTCTATGATAAATTCACCTATAAATTCAATATGGAATGCCCATGTCTGAAGACGCCTATGCCAGTATCCGCGAAGAAGTAGCCAAGCTCTGCGCCGAATTTCCCGGCGACTATTGGCGCGCCAAGGACCGCGACCGCGCCTATCCGGGCGAGTTCGTCGATGCCCTGACCAAGGCGGGCTATCTGGCCGCCCTAATCCCGGAGGAATATGGCGGGGTGGGCCTTCCCCTGTCGGGGGCTGCGGCCATTTTGGAAGAGATCCAGCGGCAGGGCTGCAACGGCGGGGCCTGCCATGCCCAGATGTACATTATGGGCACGCTTCTGCGGCACGGGTCGGAGCTGCAAAAACAGACCTACCTGCCCAAGATCGCTACCGGGGAATTGCGCCTGCAAGCCTTTGGTGTGACCGAGCCGACCAGCGGCACCGATACCCTGTCGCTCAAGACCGTGGCCCGCCGCGAGGGCGACCGCTACATTATCAATGGCCAGAAGATCTGGACCAGCCGCGCCGAGCACAGCGATCTGATGCTGCTTCTGGCCCGCACCACGCCGCAAGACCAGGTGGCCAAGCGTACCGATGGCCTCTCCACCATCCTTGTTGATATGCGCGCGGCCAAGCAGGGCGGCATGACCATCCGGCCCATCGAGACCATGATGAACCACTCCACCACCGAGGTCTTTTTCGACAATGTCGAGGTGCCGGTGGAAAACCTGATCGGGGTCGAGGGCCAAGGCTTCCGCTACATCCTGTCGGGCATGAATGCCGAACGCGCCCTGATCGCGGCCGAGTGCATCGGCGACGCCAAATGGTTCATCGACAAGGCTTCGGCCTATGCCAAGGAACGGGTGCTGTTTGGCCGTCCGATTGGCCAGAACCAAGGCGTTCAGTTCCCCATCGCGCGGGCCTATGCCCAGATGAAGGCGGCTGAACTGATGGTCCATGATGCCCTGCGCCGATATGAGGCCGGGGAAAATGCCGGAGCGGAGGCCAATATGGCCAAGATGTTGGCGGCAGAGGCGAGCTGGGCGGCGGGCGAGGCCTGCATCCAGACCCATGGCGGCTTTGGCTTTGCCGCCGAATATGACATCGAACGCAAGTTCCGCGAGACCCGGCTCTATCAGGTGGCCCCGATCTCGACCAACATGATCCTGTCCTATGTTGCCGAGCACGTCCTCGGTCTGCCCCGGTCCTACTGATGGCCGAGGATTGGAGCGCTTGGGTCGGGGGGCAGCAGATCGCCCATGACCGTGCCGACGTCGGCGCGGCGACCCGCTGGCGCGCCATGCTGGACAGCGAAGGGGCGATGGGGGGCGCTGTGCCCCAAAGCTTCCACTGGGGCCTGTGCCTACCCGATGCGCCGACCGCTCAGCTTGGCCCAGATGGCCATCCCCATCGCGGCGGGTTCATGCCGCCGGTGGACCTGCCCCGGCGGATGTGGGC
>JBEGOG010000328.1:0-3532 GCA_041182125.1 Pseudomonadota bacterium | reverse complement strand
CTACCAGCTTTCCGACCAGGGCCGAAGGTCGAGCTCATGGGTCCAACTGTCACGCGGTTGGGCGTGGAGATTCCAGTAGTTGTCGGCAATATGGTCTGGATTGAGAATCCCGTCATCAGCCTTGCGGGCATAGGATTCAGGGAAGTTTTCGGCGATCCATTGGGTATCGATCGGACCGTCGATCAGGGTGTGGGCGACATGGATGCCCTTGGGTCCCAACTCACGGGCCATGGATTGGGCCAAGGCGCGCAGGGCATGTTTCGCGCCTGAAAAGGCCGAGAACCCTTCGCGGCCCCGCACGCTGGCGGTCGCGCCGGTGAACAGGATCGTGCCCCTGCCGCGCGGCTCCATGCGGCGGGCCGCTTCGCGTCCGGTCAGGAACCCAGCAAAACAGGCCATCTCCCAGACCTTGAAATAGACCCGCGCGGTCGTGTCCGAGATGGAGAAGCGCACATTGGCCCCGATATTGAAGACGCAGACCTCGACCTGGCCTATCTCGGATTCGATCCGATCAAAGAGGGCAATGACCTCCTCTTCCTTGCGGGCATCACAGCCAAAGCCAAAGGCCTTGCCGCCGTCAGTCTCGATGGTCTCGACCAGAGCCGTGAGCTTGTCCTGCTGACGGCGAACACCGACGGCAACATAGCCTTCACGGGCAAAACGGCGAGCAATGGCCCCGCCCAAGGCATCCCCTGCCCCAATTACCAAGGCAACCTTTACTGTCATGTCACGGCCCTATCCCAGAACTATAGAATGATGGCCATCATATCATGGGATTTCGGTCTGAACAGGCTCGGAGAGGAAAGGATCCGGACCGAGTACACCTCATGCCGCAGGACGGGCTCGAGCGCTCAAAAGAAAACAGGCGAGCCCTGTGGGGCCCGCCTGCTGTCTTGTCTTAAGTTTTGAAGTCGGTTTAGGCGCCGGCGTCTTCAGCTGGCACTTCACGCTTGGTCAGGTCCTCACCGGTTTCCTGATCCACAACCTTCATGGACAACTTGACCTTGCGATCGTCAAAGCCCATGAGCTTGACCTTCACGATTTGGCCTTCGGTGACCACGTCCGAGGTCTTGGCGACCTTGTTCTGCGACAGTTGGCTGATGTGAACCAGACCGTCCTTGGCACCGAAGAAGTTCACGAAAGCGCCGAAATCGACGACCTTCACGACCTTACCGTCATAGATCGCGCCCAGCTCAGGCTCAGACGCGATCGACTTGATCCAGTCGATGGCGGCCTTGATCTTGGAGCCGTCCGAAGCCGAAACCTTGACCGTGCCATCATCTTGGATGTCGATCTTAGCGCCGGTCTTTTCGACGATCTCGCGGATCACCTTGCCGCCCGAACCGATCACTTCACGGATCTTGTCGGTGGGGATGTTGATAGTCTCGATCTTAGGGGCGTATTCGCCGATCTCAGAACGGGCACCGTCAATGGCCTTGGCCATTTCGCCGAGGATGTGAAGACGACCACCCTTGGCCTGATTAAGGGCCTTATCCATGATCTCTTCGGTGATGCCGGGGATCTTGATGTCCATCTGCAGGCTGGTAATGCCATCAGCGGTACCGGCAACCTTGAAGTCCATGTCACCGAGGTGATCTTCGTCACCCAAGATGTCCGACAGAACCACATAGCCATCGGGCTCGAGAATCAGACCCATGGCGATACCCGACACAGGCTTAATCATCGGCACGCCCGCATCCATCAGCGCCAAGGAGGAGCCGCAGACCGTGGCCATCGAGGACGAGCCGTTCGACTCGGTGATCTCGGAGACCAGACGGATGGTGTAGGGGAAGTCCGACTTGGCAGGGAGCATGGGACGCAGGGCGCGCCAAGCCAGCTTGCCGTGGCCGATTTCGCGGCGGCCGGGCGAACCCATACGGCCGGTCTCACCGACCGAATAGGGAGGGAAGTTGTAGTGCAGCAGGAAGTTTTCCTTGTAGGTGCCTTCCAGCGCGTCGATGAACTGTTCGTCATCGCCGGTGCCGAGGGTGGCAACCACGAGGGCTTGGGTCTCGCCGCGTGTGAAAAGGGCCGAACCGTGGGCGCGGGGCAGGATGCCCACTTCACCGATGATCGGACGGACCTTGTCGAGTGCACGGCCGTCGATGCGCACCTTGGTTTCCAGAACGTCGCGGCGCAGGACCGAGGCTTCACATTCCTTGAAGGCGGAGCCGAACTTGCTGCTGTCATAGCCGTCTGGATTGGCGTCTGACTTGATCAGCGCCGAAGCTGCGATCTTCTTAGCAGCGTCCAGAGCCGCATGACGGTCTTGCTTGCCGGTCAGCTTGTAGGCGGCCTTCAGATCTTCGCCGACGAGGGCCTTGATCTTGTTTTCCAGGGGCGACAGGTCTTCAGCTTGGAAGTCCCAAGGCTCTTTTGCAGCGTGCTCGGCCAGCTCGATGATCGCGTCGATCACAGGCTGGAAGCCGCGCTGAGCGAACATGACGCCGCCCAGAACGATATCTTCTGGCAGTTCCTTAATTTCGGATTCAACCATCATCACGGCATCGTTGGTGCCGGCGACAACCAGATCCATACGGTTTTCAGCCGTCATCTGGTCGAGGGTTGGGTTCAGGACGTACTCGCCATTGATATAGGCGACGCGTGCTGCACCGATGGGGCCCATGAAGGGAACGCCCGAAATGGTCAGGGCAGCCGAAGCCGCAACCATAGCCAAGATGTCAGGATCGTTCTCAAGGTCGTGCGCCAGAACGGTAATGACCACTTGGGTCTCGTTCTTGAAGCCCTTAACGAAAAGCGGACGGATCGGACGGTCGATCAGGCGCGAGACCAGGGTCTCCTTTTCGGAGGGACGGCCCTCGCGCTTGAAGAAGCCGCCGGGGATCTTACCGGCAGCAAAAGTCTTTTCCTGATAATTCACGGTCAGCGGGAAGAAGTCGATCCCGGGCTTGGGCGAACGGGCGGCAACGACGGTCGCCAGAACCACGGTCTCGCCGTAGGTGGCCAGAACAGCGCCGTCAGCTTGACGCGCGATACGGCCGGTCTCTAGGGTCAGCGTGCGGCCGGCCCATTCGATGGATTTACGTTTAATTTCGAACATGTTTGTCTTTCGGTCTCCCCCCCAGGCCCATTCCTTACGGGGGATGCGGGACGAGCCGGGAGCGACCATTCGCTAACCCGGCATTGTCGTCCTTGGTCTAGACTTCCTCCCGCCCCCTATCGGACTCATGCCATTGGGGCGGGGAGGAAGGTGGTCTTGGCTGTGCCTTAGCGGCGCAGGCCCAGGGTTTGGATCAGAGCGGCATAGCGGCCATGATCCGTGTCCTTCAGGTGGTCCAGGAGTCGACGGCGTTGCGAAACCATCTTCAGAAGGCCGCGACGCGAGTGGTTGTCCTTTTTGTGGGTCTTGAAGTGCTCGGTCAGATTGGAAATCCGTTCTGACAGGATCGCCACCTGCACTTCGGCCGAGCCGGTGTCGCCTTCAGAGCGAGCATGGGCTTGGATGACTTCAGCTTTACGTTCAATCGTGATCGACATCGGTGTCTCCTTGTTCAAGATGAAATACCCGCGT
>JBEGOG010000327.1:0-2527 GCA_041182125.1 Pseudomonadota bacterium | reverse complement strand
AGGGTCTGGGCCCAACGCAGGTCGTGGCACGTGCCGAACAGGTCAAGGCGGTAGAGGTCCTTGTTACCAACCCGGATATAGACCGCCTGATCGCCAGCGTCTTTGAAGCTGCTCATATTGCTTGAATAGAAACATTGCCGAGGCGACTGGGCCTTTGGCGTGGCCTTGGCCGGTTCATCCGCCCAAGCGGCCTGTGCGAAGGCCAAAGTCGAGAGAAGACCGCCTAAAACCAGAACCTTATGGGACAAGATATGGGCTGACATGTGGCAAGATCCTTCATCTAAGCGCCCCTCAGCTACGAAAGATAGGCTCATTGACGCCCATGTAAATGGTCACGACCGACGCCGCTGACGCTCCGCAAACCGTCCTGGCTCTAGCGCCTTGATCACCGCGCGCGGGAGGGGGGAGGCACGGCCCAAGGTCACGGCGACCAGATGCTCCGCGAGCAGGGGGGCAAGGGTAAAGCCCCGCGAGCCCAGAGCGCCCAGAACCATCAGGCCCGGCTGATCGGGCATCTGACCCACGACCGGCAACTGGTCAGGAACGGTCGCTCTAAGGCTCGCCCGCGCCTGAACAGCACGCCCCTCCAACTGACCTGCCAGAACGGGCAAGCCCGCCTCTAGAACAGCGCGGTTGCGGTCATTATCGTCCGCGCGAATATCGGTTTGCGTCTCGCCGCGGTCGTGGGTGGCTCCATAGAGAACGCCAGATCGTGTGGGCACGGCATATCCGCCCCACGCGGCCGCTGTTTGGATGGCGTCGCTTTCGGTCCAACTGGCCTGCCCCCTCACCGGAACGAAGGGCAGGTCCCTGAGCAATGCGTTCGCCCCTGCCCCCGCTGCGACAAAGACCTGATCAACCTTAGCCAGCACGGCACCTTGCCGATCGCGCAAGATCCATTGGTCCTCTGACTCCCGCTGCAGGCTTGCCACAGCCCCTTGAGTTACAGGGCCAAGCCAAGCTTGGAGAACCGACGACGGCTCAAGGCTCAAGGCCCGCGCCATCCAAAGTCCGCCGACCAAGGCGGTTTCACCCAGCCGCTCCCCAGACTGAGCGGCGTCCAGCCGCTCGAAATCCTGCGGCTCGAAGAGGTCCTGCTCGGCGATAATGTCAAACCGCCGCGAATCAGCCGGTGCCGTCTCCAACTGCATCACGCCCTCCGCCAAGATCGCCTGAGGGGTCTCGCGATGATAGACGCCCAAGGCATGGCGATAGGCCTGAGCGTGAAGCACACCCGCCACGCCTGCGCCCGCATCAAGGCGCGGAGTCATGAGGGCTGCTGGATTGCCTGAGGCTCCAGCGCCCGCCTGCTCGGCCTCGAACAGGTGCACCTCAACCCCTGCCTGTTTAAAGGCCCGCACCAGCGCCGCGCCCGCAATTCCGGCACCGATCACAGCCACGGTGGGCGCGACCTTTCGCGGTTCGCTTTGGGTGAGGCCGGGCCAAACCGCCTCGAGCCTTTCGCGTTTGCGGCCAAAGCCGGGGCGCTTGTCGACATTAAAGCCTTGAGCGGCAAGGCCTCGCCGCACCGCCCCTGCAACGGTAAAGGTGGCCACGCGCGCGCCGGGGGCTGAACGGGCTGCGACCAGAGCCAAGACCTCGTCGCGCCACATCTGCGGATTTACGGCGGGGGAAAATCCATCGAGGAACCAGGCGTCAGCGGACCCGGCCCATGATTTGAGCGCCTCTTCGACCTCCATCACCGCCACATCGATCACCACGCGAAGATGCGGCAGATCGATCCTGTGGAAGCCGCGCGCTTGGCCGGGCCACTGGGCAATCAACTGCGCCGAAAGGTCCGCCAGTTCTGGCCATGTGTTCAGGGCCCGTGACGCCTCATTGGCGGTGAGCAGGTGGGCCTCGATAGAAAAGATGTGCAGGTGCCCGTTATGAGGCCCTTGCGCTTGCCAGAGCTGTAGGAGGGCGAGGATGTTTAATCCCGTGCCAAAGCCTAACTCGGCGACAACAAAATGGGATCGGTCAGCCCAGGCCTTGGGCAGGCCACAGCCTTCGAGAAAGACCGCGCGGGATTCGGCCAGACCATCGGCGACCGAGAAATAGACATCGCCATAGGTCTCTGAACGGGGAACGCCGTCCTGATCCCAAGCCAAAATGGCGGGCGACACCAAGGTGCGGGTGGGATCGAGGGGCGAGGCCATGACCGTGATCTACCGCACAGAGCGCGGGCTGAGAATAGAAAGGCCGTCAAAACAAAAAAGGCCGCCCCGAAGGACGGCCTTTCTCATAAATTTCGCGGTTAGGCGAAGCTTAGTGCTTTTCAGCTGCGGCAGTCGCATCAGCTGGAGCAGCAGCTGCGTCGGTAGCAGCGGCAGCAGCAGCAGCGTCAGAAGCAGGAGCAGCCGATTCGGCCACAGCTTCGGTAGCAGCTTCAGCTGGCTTTTCAGCAGGCTTGCCGCAAGCGGCGACGGTGAGAGCAGCGACGGCAGCGCCGGCGACGAGCAGTTTGCGAAGAACTTCGGAGGTCATATGCCTGGTCCCCTTAGGAGGTTGTAGCGCGACAGTTGCA
>JBEGOG010000326.1:0-2550 GCA_041182125.1 Pseudomonadota bacterium | reverse complement strand
GTTCTGGTCTGGCCCGTGGTGGTGCAGGGCGATCAGGCCGCCCAGCAGGTCGCCGCCGCCATTGCCGGTTTCAACAGCTTGGGTCCTGACAGCAAGGTCCCGCGTCCCGATGTCCTGATCGTGGCCAGGGGCGGTGGATCGGTCGAAGACCTCTGGGCCTTTAATGACGAGGCCTTGGCCCGCGCGGTGGCCGCCAGTTTTATTCCGGTCATCTCTGCTGTCGGGCACGAGACCGACACGACCCTAATTGATTTTGTCTCAGACCGCCGCGCCCCGACCCCCACGGCAGCGGCCGAGATGGCCAGTCCCGTCTTGGCGGAGCTGAAAGCCGCGGTGATGGATCTGGACCGGCGGCTGATGCGGGCAGGAGGGCGTCTGCTCGAAGATCGCCGCGTGCGCCTTTCGGCCACCAGCCGTGGCTTACCCCGTCCAGCGGACCTGCTGTCTGTCGCCAGCCAGAGGTTTGACCTTTCGGCCGGACGGCTCAATGCCGCCCTTGAGCGCAATGTCAGCCTGCACGACCGCGACCTGATGCGCTTTGCAGCACGCCTGACACCGAGCCTTCTGGACCGCCCTCGCCGCTTGAAGGCCGAACGCCTAAGCGACCTTGCCAGCCGCTTGGGTCTGGCCACCCGCCGCGCGGCGGATCAGGCCAAGCGACGGGCAAGATTGCCCGATCTCGCCGCTCGCATGGCGGGCGCGTTGGAACGCAGACTGTCGACGGCGACCGAGCGTCTGTCTGGGCTCGACAAGCTGCGGCTAACGCTCGATCCCAACCGGCCTTTGGAACTGGGCTTTGCCCGCGTGCACCATGCTGATGGCACCTTGGCCAGAAGCGGCGCGGAATTGGCTCAGGGCGAGGCTGTTCGACTGGTCTTTGCCCACGATAGCCGCCAAGCCCTGATCAGCGATGCTGCGCCGCCGGCCGTAAAACCGTCAAAGGTCTTGGCGAAAAAGGCGACTGACGGCTCGCAAGGCAGCCTGTTCTAGACCTGATGGGCCTAAGGGGTTAAAAGGGTCACATGAACGCTTTCGACAGAGATCAGATTTCAAAGGCTGGAGAACCTGCCGTCCTTCATTACGGGGACGGTGAGTTCGCGGTCATGAAGCCCGGCACCTTTGTTTTTTGCGCCGTCACCGGCCAAAAAATCCCCCTAGAAGCCTTGCGTTATTGGAACCCGATCACGCAAGAAGCCTATGCCGGACCAGAGCAGGCCTTGGTGCGTTGGCGGGCGTTAAACCCAAAACTTTAGGTTTTATCTAGCCTCGCAGTGAGGGGTTTTAATCGCCCTCTGATGTATTTTTAATCGTTACAGTTGCTTCTTGTATTAGACAACGTGTAACTATGTGACCGTGAAACAATTCGAAAGCTTGAGCGCCAAGATGGATGAGCCGATGCCGTCCAGCCCCTGTTCCAAACTAGATCGGTCTCGTGGACCTCTGGAGCGACTAATACCATGAGTGCCAAACTTGGTGCGCTCCGCGTGTTGTTGATCGATGACAATGCCAATATGCGCTCAATAATTGCCGCCATCTTGGAAGGCATCGGCATTAAAGATGTCCGTCACGCCAAGGATGGTGAAACCGGTCTTGGCATTTTGCGTGAATGGCCTGCCGATATTGCTATCATCGACTATCTGATGAGCCCCATCGATGGATTAGAATTTACCCGCAAGATTCGTAACGGGCGCGGCGCTTTAAATAACCAACTGCCCATCATCATGGTGACCGGATATGCCGACCGCGTCAGGGTCCTCGAAGCGCGAGATGCGGGCGTTACGGAACTGATCGTGAAGCCCGTGACCGCCAATGCTGTGCTGACGCGATTAAATCAGGTGATCTACAAACCCCGGCCATTTGCCCGAACAGAAGACTATTACGGTCCCGATCGACGCCGCCGCAGTGAATTGTCCTATAATGGCCCGCTCCGCCGTCACCTCGACCTCAACCCCAAAACGGGAACTGTTCATCTCTAGCCGCGTTAGATCGCCGACTTTGTCACGCGCTCGGCAAGATCGGCATAGACCTCACCGGGCCAGCGCTTGTGGACCCAGAACCATTCTTCTGGACGCTCGCGAATACGATCTTCCATAAAGCGGTTGATCAAGCGAACACCGGCTTCGATGTCGGCTGTGCGGTCACCGGTTCGCGGCACGGTGATGGGATCGTGTACCACCACCTTGAACCGCGCCCCCTGGAACAAGACCCTCCACGCAGCCGACGATGAATACGAACGGCGAACTAAGGCCCTTGCTCTTGTGGAGGCTCATGACCCGGACCTCAGCCACTTCGGCGGGGACTTCCGGCTGTGTAATCGATGCGGTCAGGAGGGAGAGCAGATCCTCAAGATCGGCTGCTTCATCGACGTGGGCTTGCGCCGCTTCATGGAGCAGCGGGACCAGGCCCGGCTGCGGTATCCACGCAGCCAAGAACGCACCGAGGTCGCCTCCGACCGCGCGAAGGGCGTCTGCTTGGGCCACGATGGTCCGGTATCGATCAACCAGAGACTCGGTATGGGGAATACGCAACTCGCCCCGCTCCAGACGGGCA
>JBEGOG010000325.1:0-2569 GCA_041182125.1 Pseudomonadota bacterium | reverse complement strand
GCGGCCGAGACCCAATCGGTGGCAACCCAGCGCGGGGATGCCGCCGACGATCCGGAAATATGGGTCGATCCAAAGGACAGTAACAGGGCGGTGATCTTTGGCACAGATAAACAGGCGGGGCTCTATAGCTACGATCTGTCCGGTCAGCAGATCGGGTTCATTCCAGACGGCAGGCTCAACAATGTCGACCTAAGGGGCGGCCTTATGACCCCTCAAGGCGAAAGGGTCTTGGTCGGAGCCTCGGATCGCGACCGGATGGGCGCGGCATTTTATCTTCTGGACCCCGCGACCTTGAACGTCACGCCTTGGGGATTGGCGAAGCTGGATCTTAGCGAACCCTATGGCTTTTGTATGGGCCGCAGGCAGGGCGCCTTCATTGCCATAATCAATGGCACCGATGGACAGGTAAGGCAGGTACAGATCTCGGCCGGGCCCGACGGCGGCTTGATCGCAACAGAAGAACGCCGTTTTGACGTCGGAAGTCAGACTGAAGGCTGTGTCGTGGATGACCAGAAGAGCCTACTCTATATCGGAGAAGAGAGCGTGGGTGTCTGGCGTTACGATCTTGACCCGACCTCAACAAATTCCCGCATACTGATTGCTGGCGCCCCTTCCACTATGCTGCAGCCGGACGTTGAGGGCATAGCCTTGCTCCGCGAAGGTCCGAAGACTTGGCTGATCGTCTCAAGCCAAGGTGACAGTGCCTTCGGCGTCTGGCGCGTTGACGGAACTGAGCCAGACTATCGTGGCCGCTTCTCGGTCGTTTCCTCCGACGGTATTGATGGGGTAACCGGGACAGACGGGGTCGCAGCGCTCGGCGGAAATGTGGGGCCATACCGAGAAGGTCTAGTGGTCGTACAGGACGATATCGACGACGCGGGCGACACCCCGACGACCAACCGATTGAAACAGAACTTCAAGTTGGTAGATTGGCGTTCAATCAAGTCGGCTCTTAAAATTGACTAGACCAACGGGCAATGAATAGCTCTGCAGACCAAAGTATGGCGTCAGGTCGGTATTAATCGCGCGCTTTAATTTGTGAGCCCTAGCTTTTCGTGAACGGTAGGCCGCGCTCAAGGTGCAGCCGATTCAAATATGTGGAAGCCATGGCATGGGACCCATAGCATGCAGCAGACCCGGCGCTGACTGTAGGGACCATAGCTTAACCTTGGTTCATAATGGCGCGCCTCACATCAGTCCTGAACTTAACAATTGTTCAGCCATTTCCTCCCAACTTTGAAGATTAAAATCCTCTGGCCGGACGGCACCCTTAATCAACAGGTCCGCCAAGCCATGGACTAAGGACCACGCCTTCAGCGCGGCAAGGGCAGACGTGTCGAGCCTACCCGTATCGGATAGGGCGGTCTCTAAGACCGAGAAAGACGCACGCCGAGCCGCTTGCAATTCCTCATCGTGGCTGAAAGTTCCCCCCATTCCCGCAAACATTAACTGAAATAGGGCGGGGTTCGCCGCCGCGAACAAGACGTAGCTGACGCCGCTGGCCTTAAAGCGGCCGTCTCTATTCACCGCTTGGTCCATCCGTTCCCGGCTCGATTGCGCCAATTCACGAAATCCTGTTGCGGCAACGGCCGCAAGCAGAGCGTTCAGATCCGCGAAATGGTGATAGGGCGCTTGCCGAGAAACGCCGACATGGCGGGCAACCCCGCGCAGGGTTAGGGCTTCCAGACCCTCTTCTTCGAGGATACGCCTTGCGCCAGCGATCAATGCCGGTCGCAATTCCCCATGATGATAGCGCTGAACCACGTCTTGGTTGGTCGCCGATGGGCCGGGTTTTTTCTCACTCATGAGGCTGCATTAAACCAATTTACCTCGCCGCACAAAAATAATCTTGACGGCGACAAGATCATCGGTCACAAACATGACAGTGTCAAGATTGTGGAGAGGCCCAATGCCCCTAAGTTTTCCAAGACCCCTAGCGATGTTCCTGTTCATCCCCTTTGTCGCGCTTCTACCGATAGGGAGTCCCGTCAGTGGAGTGTCAGCACGGGCTGCAGAAACCGCGCCGGGCGTTGATCTGACTCTGACCTTTAATGTGCGCAAGCAATTACGAGGAACCCTCGTCGCTGGCGTATTTAACAACAAGGCCGCCTATGCGACGGGCGATAACGCCGTCGACTTCTGCAAGCTCACCGTAACGACAAATCAAGCTCTGTGTGTTGTTCGGGGACTGAAGGCGGGGCCTTACGCGATCAAGGTGTTTCACGACCTAAACGGTAACAACAAGTTGGATATGAACCTTGTTGGCATACCAACAGAACCTGTGGCCTTTTCTAACAATGCGAAGGTTAATATGAGAGCACCCACCTGGGGAGAAACGATGATTAATGTTTCTCCAACCATGAAATATCAATATATTGATATCGACTGAAATTATATTTCGGCACGACGTGTTATTAAATAGGGAGATATAGATATGCTTGACCTATTCTTGGCCGCAGGCCACCATTTAACCATCTTTGCACTGTTCGGCGTATTGACCGCTGAATTGGTGATGTTGCGCCCCGGTATGGACGCTGTTGCTTTGCGACGCATAGCAGCGGTTGATCTT
>JBEGOG010000324.1:0-2840 GCA_041182125.1 Pseudomonadota bacterium | reverse complement strand
TACCTGCTCCAGCGCCTCGGGATCGGGGATCAGATAGGCATAGTCGACGCTCAAGCCTTGAAGATTGGCGGTGATCCGGCCCTGTCCAATCCCCTCGGTGATCGAGGTGCCCTCGGCCTTCAGCTCGCCGTGGGTGTACCAGTTGTAGAGTGACGCCCCATAAGGATCGGCCAAGGCGATGGCGACCTTGGGGTTACGCTCAATCAGGGCCATGGCCACGCCCGCCAAGGTGCCGCCAGAGCCGACGGCGCTGACAAAGCCAGCCATGGCCACGCCCGCCAAGGTGCCGCCAGAGCCGACGGCGCTGACAAAGCCATCGACCTTGCCGCCCGTCTGATCCCATATTTCCGGGCCGGTGGTCTCATAGTGGGCGAGGCGATTGGCTACATTGTCGAACTGATTGGCCCAGATGACGCCGTTCGGCTCGCTCGCGGCCCGCTCTTCGGCCAGACGCCCGGAATAGCGGACATAGTTGTTGGGGTTGGCATAGGGCACCGCATCGACCTCGATCAGTTCGGCCCCCATCAGGCGGATGGCGTCCTTCTTTTCTTGGCTCTGGGTGCGCGGAATCACGATGGCGGTGCGATAGCCAAGGGCCGAGGCGACCATGGCCAACCCGATACCGGTATTGCCTGCCGTGCCCTCGACGATCAGACCGCCGGGACGCAGGAGCCCGCGCTGTTCGGCGTCGCGAATGATGTAGAGGGCCGCACGGTCCTTTACCGACTGACCGGGGTTCATAAACTCTGCCTTGCCCCAGATTTCGCATCCCGTGGCGGCGCTCGCCCGGTTGAGGCGGATCAGTGGCGTATTGCCGATGGCGTCAATGACGCTGCGGGCAGAAGACATGAAGCTAACCCTTACCGTGTTTCCATATCAGGCTTGGCCCAAATGCCGCCGGTTCGCAAGTCAGGTGGTGATCCAAAAGCCAAGGTTCAACGTAAACTGATCAACGAAAACGACGAGGCAGGGTTCGTGGAGTCAATCTATCTGGATTATGCAGCCGGTTCATTGTCGCCCTCAGCGCGGTTGCTGATGGACGCCCATTTGGCGCTGCGGCCGGAAAACCAAAGTTTTGTATCGCTTTGGGAAAGCCTAGGCGGCTGCCTGCTCGATGACGAAGAGCCGTCATTTGAGGCGCGGCCTCTGGAAGATTTCGATTTTTCCGCGATGGGGGTGCCCGTGCGCGCCGCCCGGCCTAGCCCCGCCTCATTGCCTGCGCCTCTGGCCGAGGTGATTGGAAAGCCGATCTCAGAGCTGGATTGGATCAGCACCTTGCCGGGAATGAAGGAATATCCGGTCCCCGGTTGGCCACAGGCGCGTCTGGTGCGGCTGGCAGCGGGGCGTACCATTCCGCGCCACAGCCATGGCGGCCTCGAACTGACGCTGGTGCTCGAAGGGGCCTTTAGTGACAGCGAGGGGCTCTATGAGCGCGGCGATGTCTGTGTCGCCGATGAGACAGTCGAGCACAGTCCACGCGTCTCGCCGGACCGCGAATGTCTTTGTTTTGCGGTGATCGAAGGGCCCTATCGTCCCAAGGGCGTTTGGCAGATCATTTCAGCGGTCAATGACTTGGTCCAAGGGCTCAAGCCCAAGGGAGCCATGGCCTGATGGCCCGTCCTGCCACCCCAGCCGATGGCGTCGCGTGGGTCACGGGGGCCAGTTCGGGCATTGGCGAGGCTCTGGTTCACCGTCTCGTCGGCCAAGGCTGGCGCGTGGCCGTGACAGCAAGGCGGGCAGAGGCGCTCGCGGCGCTGGCGCAGGCCCATCCCGGTCAGGTCGCAGTCTTTGCCGCCGATGTGTCCGATACAGCCTCTATGGCTCAGACGGTCTCGGCGATTGAGCAGGATTTTGGCCCCATCGCCTTGGCGGTGCTCAATGCAGGGGTCTATCTGCCGGTCGATTCGCGCCGTCCGGACCCAGAGCTCTTTCGCAAGACCTTCGATGTGAACCTGATGGGGGTGGTCAATGGCTTGGCCCCGCTCATTCCCGCCATGCTTAGCCGGGGCAGGGGACAGGTGCTGATCATCAGCTCCGCCACCGGCTTTGGCGGCATGCCGACGGCGGGCGCCTACGGCGCGTCCAAAGCGGCCCTGATCAATATGGCCGAGACCCTGCGTATAGAACTTGAGCCTCTGGGCCTTCGGGTGCAGGTCGCCACCCCCGGCTTTGTCGAGACGCCCGCCCAAGACGATAACGGCTTTCCCAAACCTTTCATGATCTCCGCCCAGCGCGCCGCCCAGTATCTGACGGACGGTCTCAAGTCCGGCGCGGTCGAGCTGAGTTTCCCTCGGCGGTTCACCTGGATGCTGAAGGCGCTTTATGCCCTGCCAAAGCGGCTCTATATCCCTTTGGTGCGCAAACAGACCGGCTGGGATGGCGACCATCCCGACTGGCCAAAATGACCGAAGAGGATCAGCGAGATGGAATATCTACACACCATGGTGCGCGTCAGCGACCTAGACGCCTCGCTGGACTTCTATTGCAACAAGCTTGGGCTGGTCGAGGTGTCGCGCTACGACAATGAGGCCGGACGCTTCACCCTGATCTTCCTCAGCGCCTCGGGCGATGTCGAAAAGTCCAAGGCCAATCGCTCCCCGACCATCGAGCTGACCTATAATTGGGACCCCGAAGCCTATACGGGCGGCCGTAATTTCGGCCATCTGGCCTATCAGGTCGAGAATATCTACGCCCTTTGCCAAAAGCTCGCCGACGGCGGCGTCACCATCAACCGCCCCCCCCGCGACGGCCGTATGGCCTTCGTACGATCCCCCGACGGCATCTCGTTCGAACTGCTACAAAAGGGCGCGAGTTTGGAGCCGGCAGAGCCGTGGCTGTCT
>JBEGOG010000323.1:0-2585 GCA_041182125.1 Pseudomonadota bacterium | reverse complement strand
CTAACCTTACCCCCGTCGAAGGACGAGGGTGGTGAACGAACAGCCGGAGAGACAGGGACTGGGTCCCCGCCGTCGCGGGGAAAATGGAAGACAGAAAACAAGGCCCCCTTCGTCCCCTCGGGCCACTTCCCCCTCTGGGGGAAGTGGCCCGAGGGGACGAAGGGGGCATTGTTTACTGTCTTCCATTTTCCCCGCGACGGCGGGGACCCACACCCTTTCACTCCGGCTGTTCGTTCACCACCCTCGTCCTTCGACGGGCGTAAGGTTAGGATGACTGTGAGGGAGTGGACGAACACCCCCCTCAAAAACCCACACCCGTCAGATAGAGCCCATCCGCAGGGGCAACAGGACCGCAGGCTTGGCGGTCGCGGGCTTCTAACAGGGCCTCGATATCTGCCGCCGTCCAACGGCCGATCCCGACCTGACAGAGGCTTCCGGCCATGGACCGGACCTGACGATGCAGGAACGAGCGGGCTTCGAAGACCAGATGGACCTCTTCGCCCTCACGCCAGACCCGCGCCACATCCAGCGTCTTGAGCGGGGATTTGGACTGACACTGAACGTCTCGGAAGGTGGTGAAATCGTGATGGCCGACCAGCACCTGCGCGGCCTCATTCATCGCCACAACATCAATGGGCCGCCGGACATGCCAGACCCGGCCCTGATCGACGGCCGGGGGGCTGCGCCGGTTGAGGATGCGATAGAGATAGCGTCGACCCGTGGCTGAAAACCGGGCGTGGAAATCATCAGCGACCTTTTCAGCCTCAAGGATCGAGATCGGCTGGGGCATTAGATAGGCATTGAGGGCATCGCGCACCACGGCAGGGCGCCAGTCCCGCTCCAGATCCATATGGATCACCTGTCCGGTAGCATGAACGCCCGTGTCGGTACGTCCCGCCGCAATGATGCGAATTTTCTGGCCGCTAAAGCCCAGCACAGCCTGCTCGATGGCCCCTTGGACTGACGGCAAGGTCTCCTGCGCCTGAAAGCCGCGATAGGGGCGTCCGTCATATTCGACCAGTAGGCGATAGCGCGGCATCAGACGAGCCGGGTTCCAGCAGGCAAGGCAAAGCCGCGCACAAAGACCTCGGCCTCTTGGGCCGCCTTGCCCTCGCGCTGCGCCCGCAAGAGCCGGACCGCGCCGGTGCCGCAGGCGATCAGCAACTGATCATCCAACACTTCGCCCGCCGCACCTGAGGCTAGCACGCCCGAGGCAGGCTCAACCCGTGACAACAGCGCCTTGATCCTTACGGGACCCTTTTCACCCGGAGCCTCAAACCAGGCCCCTGGAAAGGGCGACAGGCCGCGAATGTGGCAATCGACCTGCTCGGCCGGCAAGGACCAGTCGATGCGCGCCTCTGCAGGCTTGATCTTTTTGGCGTAGGTGATGCCCTCGAGCGGCTGAGTCCTCTCGACCGCCGCGCCACGTTCAACCGCCGCCAGGGCTCGCGGTGCCAGATGGGCCCCCACGGCGGCCAAGCGCTCATGCAGGCTGCCGGACGTATCGAGCGGTTCGATGCGCACGGTCTCAGACAGCAGCACCGGCCCCTCATCCAGCCCTTCGCTCATATGCATGACCTGAACGCCTGTCACTTCATCACCCGCCATGATCGCCCTCTGGATCGGGGCAGCTCCCCGCCAGCGGGGCAGGAGCGAGGCATGGAGGTTGAAACAGCCCAGGCGAGGCGCATCGAGCACCTCTTTGAGCAGGATCTGGCCATAGGCGACGATCACCGCCGCATCCAGATCCAGCGCTTGAAAGGCCGCGATCTCCTCAGGAGCCTTCATCGAGGCGGGCGTGCGCACTGTCAGGCCTAGACTTTCGGCGAACTGATGGACCGGCGAGGGCTTGAGCTCTTGGCCCCGGCCGCGCGGCGCGGGGGGCTGAGAATAGACAGCCACGACCTCATGCCCTGCGGCGACCAACTCGGCCAGGGTTTGAACGGCGAAATCAGGGGTGCCCATGAAAGCAATACGCATAGGCGCTCTTTACCCTTCGGCGCGCCTGGAGGCTAGACCATGATGGGGCGCAAACCCCCTACCCCGGCTGCGCCGGTACTTCCCCCAGAGGGGGAAGATCCAAGAACAGAAAATCTTCCCCCTCTGGGGGAAGTGGCGCGAAGCGCCGAAGGGGGCTTGGTCTCTTACCCCCGGACCAGCTTCTTGACGCGCGTCACAGCGCGGTCTCGCTTGAGACGAGAAAGGTAGTCGATGAAGAGCACGCCCTTGAGGTGGTCCATCTCGTGCTGGATGCAGACGGCATAGAGGCCATCCGCCTCCTCTTCGACCTGCACGCCATTATAGTCGAGATAGCGCAGGCGAATCTTGCTGGGGCGTTCGATGATGTCAAAGACGTCGGGCACTGACAGGCAGCCCTCTTCGCCTTCAACCAATTCGTCATTGCTCGATAGGATCTGCGGATTGACGAAAAAGCGCGGCTGCTTTTCCTCGTTCTCTCTGGCGAGATCCATGACGATGACCTGCTTGGCCACGCCGACCTGAATGGCGGCCAAGCCGATGCCGGGCGCGTCATACATGGTCTCGAGCATGTCATCCATCAGGGCGCGCAGGGCGTCATCGACGAC
>JBEGOG010000322.1:0-2590 GCA_041182125.1 Pseudomonadota bacterium | reverse complement strand
CCTGCTGAAGGCCGCCCCGGCTGACGCCCCCAAGCTAATCGCCTTCGAGAGCGTCTATTCGATGGATGGCGATATTTCCGATCTGGCCGGGACCATCGCCTTGGCGAAGAAATATGGCGCCCTGACCTATTTGGATGAGGTCCATGCGGTCGGCCTCTATGGCGCGCGCGGGGCCGGTGTGGCTGAACGTGACGGTGTCATGGACGGTATCGACATCATCGAAGGTACACTGGGTAAGGCCTTTGGCGTCATGGGCGGTTACATCGCCGGTGACTCCGATATGGTCGATGCTATTCGCCTTTTCGCCTCTGGCTTCATCTTTACGACGTCTTTGCCGCCCGCCTTGGCGGCCGGTGCCTTGGCCAGCGTGCGTTGGCTCAAAGAGCATGACGAGGTTCGCCAAATCCACCAAGAGCGGGCCGAAACCCTTAAGCGCATGATGATCGAGGTGGGCCTGCCGGTCATGCCATCGGTCAGCCACATTGTACCGCTGCTCGTGGGTGATCCCCATCACTGCAAGCTGGTCTCGGACCTGCTGCTGAGCGACCACAATATCTATGTCCAGCCGATCAACTATCCGACCGTGCCCCGTGGTACGGAGCGTCTGCGCTTCACCCCGACGCCCTATCATACGGATGCGATGATGAAGGATCTGGTCACCGCGCTGGACAAGCTCTGGTCGCGCTGCAATGTGCAACGCCTAGGCGGCCACGCGGCGTAGGGGCGATGGCGGAACCGTCAAGATCTGAGGTCTTGGTCGAGTTCACCCGCCGTGGTGCCTATATGCTTTGTGCGGTGGTCCATGTGGCCACCGGGACCGAGGCCTCCGCCATGGGGCCGCACAATGTCAATCCAAAGGCCCTAGAACAGATCGCCATGGGCAAGCTGAAGCGCGCTTTGGCGGCGCAGGGCTGAAATTGCGCCCCCTTTGCTGAACCGCAACGACATTGGCCGGTTCTGATCTGCATTTGGCCGTTTGAATCTCTGTCTAAGGATTGAACAAAACGGCTTTGGCGGTAAATAGGGGCACCCTCGCGTGATCCTTCACGCTCGACGTTCGATTCCATCCCAAGGAAGGCCCCGCAATGACTGTGCAAGCCCACAAAACCGCCAGTGCTCTGGACGCTTTCTTTGGCTCATCTCTCAAAGATGCCGACCCCGAACTGTTCTCTAGCGTCGCCCACGAGTTGGAGCGTCAGCAGACCCAGATCGAGCTGATCGCGTCGGAAAACATCGTCTCGCGCGCGGTGCTCGAGGCGCAAGGCTCGATCCTGACCAACAAATATGCCGAAGGCTATCCGGGCCGTCGCTATTATGGCGGCTGTGAGTTTGTCGATGTTGCCGAGACCTTGGCGATCGAGCGGGCCAAGGCCCTGTTCGGCTGTACCTATGCCAATGTGCAGCCCCATTCTGGCGCTCAGGCCAACCAAGCGGTGTTTCTGGCCCTGCTGCAGCCCGGCGACGCGTTCCTCGGCATGGACCTCGCCGCTGGCGGTCACCTGACCCACGGCAGCCCGGCTAACCAGTCGGGCAAGTGGTTTCGTCCGATCCCCTATTCAGTCGATCCCATCACTCATCTGATCGACTATGACGCCCTGGCCGCTACGGCGCTGCGTGAAAAGCCAAAGCTGATCATTGCGGGCGGTTCGGCCTATAGCCGCCACATCGACTTTGCCCGTTTCCGTGAGATCGCTGACAGCATCGGTGCCTATCTGATGGTCGATATGGCCCACTATGCCGGTCTGATCGCGGGCGGGTCCTATCCCAGCCCTCTGCCCCATGCCCATGTCTGCACCACCACCACGCACAAGACCCTGCGCGGTCCTCGCGGCGGCATGATCCTGTCCAACGATCCTGAACTGGGCAAGAAGTTCAATTCGGCGGTGTTCCCCGGCCTGCAGGGCGGCCCTCTGATGCATGTTATCGCCGCCAAGGCCGTTGCCTTTGGTGAAGCGCTGCGTCCAGAGTTCAAGCTCTATGCCCAGCAGGTCGTGACCAATGCCCGCGCTATGGCGGCGGCCCTCAAGGCTGGCGGCGTTGATATTGTCTCTGGCGGCACGGACAGTCACCTGATGCTGGTCGATCTGCGTCCCAAGGGCGTGACCGGCAAGGCGACGGAAGCAGCGCTCGAGCGGGCGCACATCACCTGCAACAAGAACGGCATCCCCTTTGATCCCACCCCGCCTATGACCACCTCGGGCGTGCGTTTGGGCTCACCGGCTGGAACCACGCGCGGCTTCGGAGAGGCAGAATTCACGCGGATCGGTCAACTGATCGCAATCGTCGTCGACGGCCTGTCCACCAATGGCGACGCCAACGGCGCTGTGGAAGCCCAGGTGCGTGAAGAAGTGCTTGCACTTTGCGCCAAGTTCCCGATCTACGGATAGGTAAGCCACCAGTTTCACGGGGAGAGCCAACCCATGCGCTGCCCGTTCTGCGGACACATGGAAAGCCAGGTCAAGGACAGCCGCCCATCGGAAGATGGCGCGGCCATCCGTCGTCGGCGCAACTGTCCTGAATGCGGTGGCCGGTTCACCACCTTTGAGCGGGTCCAGCTGCGCGAACTGGCCATTGTCAAGCGGTCGGGCCG
>JBEGOG010000321.1:0-2932 GCA_041182125.1 Pseudomonadota bacterium | reverse complement strand
GCTGCCCGCCAGTACGACGTCGCTGACATCGGGCAAGGTGGCCAGATAGTGTGCCAGTGGCACGGCGAAGTCTTCGGCCGTTGATATCTTGAAGCGGGGCGTTGTCGGCGTTGGCGAGGCAAGGGCCGCCTTGAGCAGCTTGGCTTCGAGGGCCGCGCCAAACCGGGGCAGAGTCCGCACGCGTCCCTCACTGGCGGCTTTGGCCAAATCTTGAACTGATGTCACGCCAAGCTGCTGATACAGCGCCCAAATACGCTTTGGCCCCAACCCGGGCAGGGCTGACAAGGCGAGCAAAGCCGGGGGTGTTCGGGCTTCAACCGCCTTGAGGGCCTGTAGCTGACCGGTGGCGCATATTTCTTTGATCTTCGCCGCCAGATCATCGCCAATGGCTGGAAGTTCGGTGAGATCGGCGCCCTTGGCAATCAGACGCGCGGCGGGTTCGGGCAGGTTCTCTACGGTTGCGGCTGCACGGCGATAGGCCCTAATCCGGAAGGGATTGGCCCCTTCGATCTCCAACAGTTCCGCCATCCGATAGAAGAGCGCGGCGATGTCGCTATTGTGGACGGCCATCGGCTGCGCAAACCCGTGGATGGGGTCGGAAGCTTAACCGACTACTGCATCAACGCCTTGAGGCCCGTCAATTGGCCCTAGTCTTCTAGGATCTGACTGTTCTGGCGGGTGTCGGGCAGGATCAGATAGACCAGAAGCGAACCGGCGATCACAACCGTCACATAGGTGAAAAACCAGGTCTCGTGGCCAGCCTTTTTGAAGGCGAGGGCAACAAATTCCGCTGTGCCGCCAAAGACGGCGTTAGCCAGAGAATAGGGCAATGACACGCCGAGCGCTCTCACCTCGGTTGGAAAGAGCTCAGCCTTTACGATGGCATTGACGGCTGAATAGAGGCTCACCACGAGGAGAGCGAAGGTCACCAACACTAGGGCCGAGCCCACATCCTTGGTGTGAGAAAGGGTATAGAGCACGGGCCAGGTCATGGCCGTGCCGACGATGCCAAAAGTAATCAAAAGGGGTCGCCGTCCGATGCGGTCCGATAGCGCTCCGACCAGAGGCTGAGCCAGCATGAAGATGAACATCGCTCCGGCCGTAATCAGGCTGGCCTGATCTTTCGAAAAACCCGACGTATTGGCGAGGAACTTTTGGATATAGGTCCCGAACGTATAGTAGCCGAGCGTACCGCCAGCCGTCAGTCCCATGACCATAAGGCTTTGACGCGGATGGGTGCGCACAAGGTCCCAGGTCGTGACCCGGACCTTGGACCTCGCCAAAAAGGATGGCGTTTCCTTCATGTCCTGACGCAACCAAAAGACCACGAGGGCGAGCGCGCCGCCGAGAAAAAATGGAATCCGCCAGCCCCAAGCCTGCATGGTTTCTGCTGACAGAAAATGTCCAAGGACGAGCAACAGCGCCAAGGACAAGAGCTGACCACTCATCAAGGTGGCGTAGAATACCCCCGACCAGAAGCCGCGATCGCGGCGACCGGCCATTTCAGACATATAGGTGGCACTGGTACCATATTCGCCGCCCATGCTGATCCCCTGCAGAATCCGAGCAAGGACCAAGATGATGGGCGCGGCAATGCCAATGGTTGCATATCCGGGGCACAGGGCAATGGCCATTGAGCCGATACACATGAGCCAGACCGAAATGATCAAGGCTCCGCGTCGTCCGGCCCGGTCGCCATAGAGCCCCATCAGCCAAGCCCCTAAGGGCCTAAAAAAGAACCCCACAGCATAGACCGCAGCGGAACTGAGCAACTGGGCGGTCTGATCGCCTGCGGGGAAAAATACCTTGGCGAAATAGAGCGCGAAGGCGGCGTAGCTGAACCAATCAAAACACTCGACCATATTGCCGGCCGACGCCCGGATAATGGAGCCGAGGCGCTGGCTGGGTCGAATCCCAGGAATGGCGGACAGGTCTTGGTTCATAGCTGCAACAAACTAGCAGGTTATGCGGCTAGTCGTCATCATCATGGCTCCCTGTACCAATACCCTTTCCTGACGGGGTGGGGTATCGAAGCCGTCCGCCCCTTTTGGTGTCATCTCCGAGGACCGAGATTGTGTGGCCGATAGGGTGATGCGCGGCCAGTCATAGTTGGTGACCATCGCGATGACTTTGAAAGCGCCTGACCTTTGCAACAATGCCTGCGCCGAGAGATGGTCATCGATCGCGCTCAAATAGGTTTGACCACAGATGGATTGACAGCACATACCAATATCAATAAATGGTCAGACCAATATATATGTCCGATTCTGGGAGGGATCCATGTCACTGAAGTTTTGGCTACTCGCTGGCTTTTCCACATTGGCGCTGGCCCATCCTGCGATGGCTCAAGAGGCCGCTGCGGGAGCGACCGCGACCGGCGGGCTGGAAGAGATCGTCATCACCGCGCAGAAGCGGGAAGAAAACCTGCAGACGGTTCCGGTGTCGGTTACCGCTCTGTCGTCATTCGCTGACGATCACGCAGCAGAGCTCGTCTCCTAACAATTCAATCATTCTGCGCGGCATCGGCACCTTTGCCTTTTCGATCGGTGTTGAGCCCAGCGTCGCGGTGATCATTGATGACATGCCTGTGGTTCAGCAGGCTCAAGCCTTTGACAATCTGGCCGATGTTCAGCGTATCGAGGTCCTTAAGGGCCCGCAGGGAACACTGTTTGGCAAGAACTCGTCCGCGGGTGTGGTCAATATTGTGACCAAAGATCCAGGTCGTGATTTTTCGGGCAATGTTAGCGTGACTGCAGCGACCGATGGCGATGTCCGTACCGAAGCCGTCATCAACACGCCCCTAGGCGAGTCTGCGGGCCTGCGCTTGACCGGTTTCTATCACGACTATCCGGGCAATGTCCGCAATCTGGCCGGAGGCGACAAGCTGAACGATCAGGCTAACTATGGTCTTCGCGCCAAGTTCAAGGCCGAC
>JBEGOG010000320.1:0-2627 GCA_041182125.1 Pseudomonadota bacterium | reverse complement strand
ACGGTCCGCGGGGTCTTGGTCGAAGGCGTCACACCGACCTCTGACGCCGGTATCAAGGGCTTAAAGACTGGCGATGTCTTGGTGCGGGTGGCCGATAAGGCCGTCTCCACACCGCAGGATGTCGTGGCCGCTGTCGATGGTGCCAAGGCGTCAGGCCGCGAAAGCGTCCTGCTGCTGGTCTATCGCGACGGCCGGACCCTGTTTGTCCTGATCAAGATGGCCAAGTGATCCTTGGGCTGGTCAGAAGAAATTCTGGCCAGCCTGACGATTCTGCCGGGGGGCTCATGCGCATTCTAATTGTTGAAGATGATGTTGAAGCCGCCGGGGCTATGGCTCGTGGCCTGTCCGAGGCAGGAATAGAAACCGTCCATGCCGCTGATGGAGTTCTTGGCCTAGCGGCGGCTCAGGCAGGTGGATTTCACGTCCTCGTCATTGACCGCATGATGCCCAATATGGATGGCCTGACCCTGGTCGAGACCCTGCGCCGAGAGGGGGATCAGACGCCGGTCCTGTTCCTGTCGGCGCTGGGTGAGATCGATGATCGTGTCGCAGGCCTCAAGGCGGGCGGCGATGACTATCTGGTCAAGCCCTATGCCTTTGCCGAACTTTCGGCGCGGGTTGAGGCTCTGGCCCGGCGGCGCGAAACTGGCTCTGTTCAGACCATGATCAAGGTCGGCAATCTGGAAATGGACCTGATCGGCCGTGTGGTTCATCGACAGGGCAGGGAGATTGATCTTCAGCCGCGCGAGTTCCAACTGCTGGAATATCTCATGCGCCATGCGGGCCAATCGGTGACCCGCACCATGCTGCTCGAGAAGGTCTGGGAATATCATTTCGATCCCCAGACCAATGTCATCGACGTGCATATTTCGCGTCTGCGGGCCAAGATCGATAAGGGCTTTGACCATCCCATGCTGCAAACTGTGCGCGGCGCAGGCTATCGGTTGGACGCCTAAGGGCCGTGGCGATCGCCTTGCCACGGGTCTTTCGAACGACCCCCTTTCGGTTGACTCTGCTGTTCCTGACCATCTTTGCGGCAGCGGCCAGTATCTTTTTGGGCTATATATACGTCGCAACGGCCGGGGAAGTGACGGTCCGCGCTGATCAAGCCATCAATCAAGAAATTCAATCCCTCACCGGCGTCTATCGCCAAGGTGGGGTCAAGGCGCTGAACCGGTCCATGGTCGAGCGCGCGGCAGGGGATCGCCCCTTCCTCTATCTGTTACGCGACAAGACCGGCCAAAGGATCACCGGAACCTTGGAGGCCTCGCCGGTTGAGGGGTTCACCGGCACGCAGAAAAGCGTCAACTTCAAGGTCACCGATACCGACCCCGACGGCGCAGAGATTCGCCATTCGGCCCGCGGTCAGCAGGTCCGGCTGGAGGGCGGTGAAATCCTCTTTGTCGCTTCAGACGTCAGTGGAGCCGAATCCTTTGTGCTCAAGATTTTGCGGGCCATCTGGGGCGCGGGGGCCTTGGTCATCCTGCTCGGTCTGGCGGGCGGGGTTCTGGTTAGCCGCAATGTTAATGAGACCATGGCGGGTCTGAATCGCGTGGTGATCGCGGTCCGAGGCGGCGACATTGCGGCCCGCGCCAAGCTGCGCGGCGTCAATGATGAGTTTGACGAACTGGCCTCTGGCCTGAACGACATGCTTGACCGTCTGGAACGGTCCATGGGCGGCTTGCGCCATGTCGGCGACGCCATAGCCCATGATCTGCGCTCGCCCTTAAGCCGCCTTCGCTCGCGGCTGGAGCTGGCCCTGATCGAGGCGGAGTCCGGCAAGGGGGATGCTGAGGCCGCCTTGGGTCAGGCCCTGGAGGATGCCGACGGGGTCCTATCGACCTTCAACGCGGTTCTGGCGATCACGCGGCTGCAGTCCGCCGTCGAGGCCCCCGATCAGGTCCGGTTTGATCCGGGCGACTTGGCCAAAGACGTGGCGGAGCTTTACGAGCCCCTTTGCGAAGACAAGGCCATCGAGTTCAAGCTGGAGGCAACGCCCGCCCTGGCCGTGCGTGGCAATCGAGAATTTATCGCCCAAGCCTTGGCCAACATCCTCGACAATGCCGTGAAATATACGCCCGAAGGTGGGGCAGTGCGTCTGCGCGTCCGGCGCCGTGCCTCCGGCGAGGTGGAGTTTTCGGTGACCGACACCGGCCCCGGCGTGCCCGAACCGGACCGGCCCCGCGTGGTGCAACGGTTCGTGCGTCTGGAAAATAGCCGCAGCCAGCCAGGGGCGGGTCTTGGCCTGTCGCTCGTTGCCGCTGTGGCCGAGGCCCATGGCGGGCGGTTGGAACTGGACGAGGGTCCGGGCTCCTTGGGCGATAGCGGCCCGGGCCTTCGGGTGGCTCTGGTTCTGCCAAGACCGAGTTAAGTTGGCGACGGTCGCACGCTGGCTTTGCTGAATCCCGCCAAGGCCTTGCGTCATCGGCCCGTTTCCCTTAGAAGCACCGGTTCTTACAAGTCGCCTGGCCATTAGGCATGCCATGGCGGCTCTTAGTGCACCATCAGAGGACAGGGCTGTTAAAGGCTCTGCAGCAAAATGCCGAAGTTGAAGACCAAATCTGGCGTTAAAAAGCGCTTCAAGATCACTGCGACCGGCCGGATCAAGGCTGGCGTTGCGGGCAAGC
>JBEGOG010000319.1:0-3296 GCA_041182125.1 Pseudomonadota bacterium | reverse complement strand
GCGGTGGTGGGGGCCAAGAAGGGCGATGATAGCGCCGCGACCGCCGAGCAACGCGCCATGGTCATGCAGGCGATGGAAGCGGTTCGTGACCATGTCGAGACCCACTTTGATGATGTTGGCGATAGCTTTGCCTCTGAAGCACGCGCCATCCACGAGGGCCGCTCTGAACAGAGGGGAATCTATGGGCAGGCCTCGCCCAAAGAGGTGAAAGATCTGGTAGAGGATGGCGTACCGGTCCTGCCCATGCCACCAAAGCCCATTGAAAAACAGAAGCTAAACTGATCAGAGGGCTAAGCGATAATCGTTTTAATTGGCTATTCAGGCGAGGTGATCTCGTCTTTTTCGCTCCCTGATTATGACTTTGTCTTCTAATATTTTGATATAGAGTCACTTCAGGTTCCTTTTCTCAAAGGACGTGGTCATGTCGATCAATGTAGTGGGGACGGTTGGTCTAGCCTATATGCCGGTGGTGGCCCCGCTGCCGGTGCGCCCAACCCTGTCGATTGACGCCAACAGTAGCCAGCGTTTTCCGCCGCTAACGCGCACTGAAAACCTGGCCCGCATGGAGTCGCTGCTGGCCCATCAGATCCAAGCGGGCAGTTTGAATCAGGCACAGGCCAACACCCTATCGACCTTCTTTGCGAGCCTCGCCACCCAGACCCAGATGGGGCGTGGCTCCAAGGAACTGTCCAGCGCTGAGATTATCCGCAAGGGTCTCGAGGCGGAGGAGGAGGGCCAAGAGGAGCGGGGAGCGGTAGTGGGTCCCGAGACCGGACCTGTTCGGCGCAAGAAAAGCCGGGCCGCGCGCGCAGCCGCCAAGCCGGACCCCGCCCTTAACGAGGCCTTGGCCACCTTCGTGAAGAATTTGAAGGATGCACAGGAGAAGACCGCGATCTATGGAGCCTCGGCCCTCTCGCGTTCGATTGCCTCGAATGAGCCGGTGATTTTGGATGAAAACGCATAATCCATAGGCTGAGCCTAACGGCCAGTTCAATTGCGATATCAAGACCTATTAACTATTTGTTTACCATAGACGTTAGGGCTACATTCAGGCCTGTCTGTTAAGCCCATTCTAAAGTAAGGGCCGGGGGGCGCTTGCCACCGAGGAGATGGTGATGTCGATCGCCGCGACCAGTTCGTCCATGATGCGCTATCTGCCCATTGGCTCCATGCAACAGGTTGGGCCGGTTGGCCGACAGGGCACCCCTGTGCAGGGTGCTGACGGTGCCGCCCCGCCTCCGCCGCCCAAGGGCGTAGACAATCGCCAAAAACTTCAAGACCTTCTGTCCCAACAGGTTGATGCTGGCACCATAAGCCAAGATCAATCCATGCTCCTGTCAGATTTCTTTGCCAAGGTCGTAGGCAAGGGCGGCCCCAATGGCGGCGGAACTGGCGGTGACGATGGTCGTGACAAGGACCAGGGACCCAAGGGTGCTGGCCCAGGCGGAACCGAAGGACCGGGCGCTGCTGGTCGTCGTCCTCCGCCACCACCTCCCGCGGCCGATCAAACCGCTGCGACCGACAACAGTGCCAGTTCTCCGCTCAAGGACGCGCTCGATGCCTTCTTGAAGGCCTTGAAGGACAATCAGACCAAGGCGGCGGCCTATGGCGCTGCGGGTGCTGCGCCGCCGAACAGCACGGCCCTATTTGTCGATAAGCTGGTCTAGACGAGGGCCGGTTTTAGGACCGTCATCATATAGTTCACATCGCTGTCGCCCGAACGCACCCATTTGCCGGTGAGGGGGTTGAAGCTGACGCCGAACGGGCCCTCGACCTGAACCGGTTCGCGGGCCAAAAAGGCTTGTAGCTCTTCGGGCTTGAGGAACTTGTTCCAGTCGTGGGTCCCGGCGGGTAGCCAGCGCAGGATATATTCCGCCCCGATCTTGGCCAGAGCCAGCGCCTTGAGCGTCCGGTTCATGGTGGCCACGATCATCAGGCCGCCGGGAGCGAGGAGTTGAGAACAGGCGCGTAGATAGGCCCCCGGATCGGCCACATGCTCGATGACCTCCATATTCAAGATCAGGTCAAAGGGTCCTGCGCCCTCTTCGAGCAAGGTTTCTGCCGTCGAACACCGAAATTGGATGTCGAGCCCCTGTTCAGCGGCATGGGCAGAGGCGGTCTTGATGTTACGCTCAGAGGCGTCAACGGCGGTGACGTCAAACCCCAGACGGCACATGGGTTCAGACAGGAGGCCGCCCCCGCAGCCAATGTCGAGCAGCTTGAGGCCGGTGAAGGGTTGGCGCGCCGAACTGTCTCTCTCAAACCGCTGGATCGCCTGATCGCGGATAAAGGACAGACGTACCGGATTGAACCGGTGCAAAGGGGCAAATTTACCCTTTGGGTCCCACCATTCGGCTGCAATCCGTGAAAAACGTTCGACCTCTTGCGGATCAACGCTCCATCCTTGCGCTTGGTCAGTCCCTGGGGTTTGCATCAAAAACACCGTCCTGCATTGCCGTAAGGCCATTGCGCCGCTAGAACGCGTCGCTTCTTGTTGGAAAGGCGAGCCGAACGTGTCGCGTCTGGTGATGAAATTTGGTGGGACCTCTGTCGCGGATCTGGAACGGATCGCGCGGGTGGGCCGACTTGTGGCGGCTGAGGTCGCAGCGGGCCATCAGGTTGCGGTGGTGGTGTCGGCTATGGCCGGTCAAACCAACCAGCTTGTCGCTTGGACCGATGGCGCGGGTGTAGCGGCTGAAGGGCTGGCCCCTTCGGATGATGATTATGATGTGGTTGTCGCCTCGGGCGAGCAGGTGACGGCGGGTCTTCTCTCCATGACCCTTCGCCATATGGGTATCAAGGCGCGCTCTTGGATGGGCTGGCAAGTGCCGCTCCTGACCGACGACGCCCACGGTCGTGCGCGGATCGATGAGATTCCCCCAGCCAATCTCGAAGCGGCCTTTGCTGCGGGTGAAGTGGCCGTGATCGCTGGATTCCAAGGCGTGACCCGAGATGGCCGCATCGCCACGCTCGGACGCGGTGGGTCTGATACCAGCGCTGTGGCCATCGCCGCAGCCATTGGCGGGGCCTGCGATATCTATACCGACGTCGACGGCGTCTATACGACCGACCCGCGCATCGAGAAGAAGGCGCGGCGGCTGGCCAAGATCAGCTATGAAGAGATGCTGGAGATGGCCTCGCTGGGCGCAAAGGTCCTACAGACCCGCTCGGTTGAACTGGCCATGGCCAAAAAAGTACCCTTGCGGGTTTTGTCTAGCTTTGTTGAGCCCGGGGAAGCCCCCGGCCAAGGCACCATTGTTTGTGACGAGGAGGAGATCGTGGAAAAGCGTATCGTC
>JBEGOG010000318.1:0-2638 GCA_041182125.1 Pseudomonadota bacterium | reverse complement strand
CCTGTCTGCCCTCTTCGCAAACAAGCGCTCACCCGTGCATCAGGCACCTCATATCCAGCCAAAGTCAGGCGGCGGGGCACAAAATACCCGCAAGGGCAGATTGTCGCCTTGACTCAAAAGGTGTGTTGGATAATTTACATCCTAGGATAATTGTTCCTGATATTTGGAGATCAAGCCATGTCCAATGTCTATGCCGGTTTCGAGGCCGATAGGGCCGCCGTTGCCACCATCAACTTCTGCTCTGTTTGGCCACCCGTAAAGCCCATCCTGCAACAGTTGGCGAGCGTGGTTAAGAACCCCTTGGTCAAGATCGCCATCCGGACCGTCATCGGGGCTGGGGATGCCTATTGTGGCGCTACCAAAGCCGTTACAAACCCCGCAACGGAACGCCTGATGAAGTTGGGCCTTCAGGGCCTGGACTATCTGTCAGACGATCAGATCACCGCCCTTGAGGGGATGAGCGACGCTGATCTATCCACTCTCGTCCAATGTCAAAAAGCCATAGACGGCAACAACCTAACCTCAGATGAAGTTGGCGGCTGCCTCTTCTAAAAAGGATCGTCATGCTATTCGCCCAGAAAGGCGACGCTTCTGACGCGGCTGCGGGGCTTATCAAGCCTCTGGTGGGAACCGCAGCCAGTTCAGGACTTCGCGCGAAACTGGCCCTCTGCTGGCCTAGACATAGCCGACCGTTCAGGCCCAAGAGCTTGGCGCACTACATCCGCTATCTGCACCTGATGCATGATGTCATCCGTGCCAGCGTGCCCTTGATGGAACTGGCCCTGACCAAATGCGGGGGTCAGACCGATCAGGGCCTAATGTTGGACGACTATTACCGCCACCATATTGTCGAGGAGAGCGGCCATGTTGAGTTGGTACTGGAGGACCTTAAGGATCTGGGCATTTCCAACCAAGAGGCCACGGCCCGCATCCCGAACCTGACCGTCGTGGCCATGACCGGCTCACAATATTACTGGCTGGAGCATGTCTCGCCCCTACCCCTGCTCGGCTATATTGCGTTCCTCGAAGGCGCGCCGCCGACCTCGGTCACGCTGGATGCGGTCAAGGCGCTCTTGCCCAAAGGGTCGAAGGCCTATCGCGCCCTAGCCATCCATGCCGAGGCCGACCCGCACCATAGCCGCGAGATGGATCAGTTGCTCGACCGGCTGGCTCTGACGCCTCATCAGGCTCGCTTGATCGGGGTCAGCGCCATGCAGACCTCGCAAATGTTTCTGGAGGCGGCTCACTCGATCATTGGTGAGCCATGAACACCCTGCCGCTAGACCGAATTCAAGACCATTATTCCAGCTTTCGCGGCATTCTCAGCCTCTATCTAACCAACCAGTGCAACCTGACCTGCGATCATTGCGCCACCGGCAGCGGCCCGAGGATGAAGACGGCGCTGAAGATCGACCCCGCGTTAAGCGATCAGATCGCCCGCGCTCTGCGATCGGGCACGGTCAAGGCCATCCACCTCAGCGGCGGAGAGCCGTTCCTGCGCCGCCAAGACCTTGCGACCCTGTGCCATCTGGCCGCCAGTCAAACCGTGCCCTTGGCAGTCAATAGTAATGGCTTTTGGGCCAAGACCGTGGCCAAGGGGAAGGCGGTTCTGAGGGACCTGCCGGGCCTGTCACACCTCATTCTCAGTACCGACATCTATCATGAGCGCGAATTGCCACTGGATCGGGTAGCTGATGCGGCGCAGGCGGCCCTAAGCTGTGGCCTGACCGTGGATATCTGCACCGTCACCCCCTTTGGCCGAGCCGATGGGTTCACAGAGTGTTTGGACGAGCTGCTTCACGCGCGAGGGCTGCTTGCGCAGGTCAATCGGATCATGGGTTCTCTGGATCAGGCCGACCGTCCCACCCCCTTGAACGAGGCTCTACTGGCACCCTGGCAAGAGGGGCCGGACACCCGGCCCTGCGCCCTCGTCAATCGTCCGACCGTACTGGAGGACCGCACGGTTTTGGCCTGTTGCAACACCACCATTGCCCGCGAGGTCGCGCAGAGCCCACTGATTTTGGGTCATGTCGATCAGACGCCGCTCACAGAGATCTTGGCGGGCCAGCCGGTTGATCCGCTGATCCAAGCCCTCAGGGTCGCAGGCCCGGCCTTCTTGGCGTCACTTCTAGGACCCGAGGGCGAACTCCTGTTGCAGGCTCCCTATCGGCGAGGCGACATCTGCACCCTGTGCGTGGCCCTGATGAAGGATCCCGAACGGGTCCAAAGGCTCCGCAACCGCCTCACGGCCCACCCCCACAGCCGCGTGATTGAGATGGCCTTTACAATGGCATCAAATCCCCCCTAGTGACCACAGCGCAGGACCGGCCTATTCTGGGGGTATGACCGAATCCGCTGACGCCTCGCCTACCCTTGCCACGCCCGACCAGACGCCTGTGCGGCTCTATCTGGTGGATGGGTCGGGTTATATTTTTCGGGCCTATCACGCCTTGCCGCCCTTGACGCGCAAGTCGGATGGGATGCCGGTGGGGGCGGTGCAGGGCTTTTGCAATATGCTCTGGAAGCTCTTGGTCGAGATGAGGACCGCGCCCGATGGGCCGACCCATCTGGCGGTGATTTTCGACCAGTCGGGCAAGACCTTCCGCAATGATCTCTATCCGGCCTATAAGGCCCACCG
>JBEGOG010000317.1:0-2639 GCA_041182125.1 Pseudomonadota bacterium | reverse complement strand
CCCCCGATGCGACTCGGGCTAGAAACCATGCCTGTCGCGCATTCAGCAGGTGACGATTAGGGACATCGATGTCCGTAGTGATGTCCCTAATCGTGTCCCTATTGGCTTCCGGGACCGCGCTCTCCAGGAGGCAAGTATCTGCATTCATCGGCATGGCGGACACAGTCTCAATTGAGCCATTGCCACGAGATGGGACGACCATGCCAGGCTCAGCCCACAGCTCCATCACTAGGGTCAGGACCTATTAAAATGCTTGCGCGGGCCGCGATTGGTTGATTCAAGATCAGCGTCGAGGAGGTGCTGATTGTGGATGTTCCGTTCCTGCTGAGTGAAGCTCAGATGCGCCGGATTGAGCCAGTTTTCCCACTTTCGCACGGTATCCCACGGGTTGATGACCGCCGGATCATCTCCGGCATCGTCTATGTCATCAAGCATGGTTTGATGTGGCGTGATGCACCGCAGGGTTATGGGCCGCACAAGACGATCTACAACCGTTTCGCCCGCTGGAGCAGGCTCGGGGTGTTCAACTGGATCTTTGCTGAACTGGCCGGACGCGCCGGAGAGCCTGACCGGACCATGATCGACGCGACCCACCTCAAGGCCCACCGCACGGCATCGAGCCTCCTAAAAGGGGGGCTCTTTCTCGATGTATCGGACGTACCAAGGGTGGGCTGAACTCGAAGCTCCACACCGTCTGCGACGGCCAGGGGCGACCGATCATGATGCTGCTCACCGAAGGGCAGATGAGCGACCACAAGGGCGCGGCTCTGCTGTGCTCGCGACTGCCGAAGGCCAAGGAACGGCTGGGCGACAAGGGCTATGATAGCGACTGGTTCCGCAACGCCCTGATCGCCCGCAGTATCACCCCGTGCATCCCACCGACGGCAAACCGCAAGGTCCAGCACGCTTACGACAAACAACTCTACCGCCAGCGCCACAAGATCGAGAACCTGTTCGCATGCCTTAAGGACTGGCGACGCATCGCCACCCGCTATGACCGATGCGCGCACACATTCATGTCTGCCATCGCCATCGCGGCCACTGTCTGCTTCTGGCTCTGATCAATGAGTCCTGACCCTAGGTCGACGCAAATCGCCCTTGCAACGTTCGGAACATGTTTTGACATTATCCCAATCGCGCGCCCATTTCTTGCGCCACGCAAACGGCCGGCCGCAAGCCGCACAGAGTTTTTCCGGTAGGTTTGTTTTGGTGTAACGCTTACTGGTCATATGCTGGCTAGAAATGTCGCAGCGCTGACCGCGATCTTACGCTGCTCGATGGTGGAGAATTTGTCATAGGTGCGCACCATCTGGGCCATGCGCGGATTAGTGCCTATCTTATCGCGGTGGCGGGCGATGAAATCCCAATAGAGCGCGTTAAACGGGCAGGCTTGGGTGCCGGTGCGCTGCTTCACGTCATAGCGGCACAATCGGCAATAATTCGACATGCGGTTGATATAGGCCCCGCTGGCCGCATAGGGCTTGGAGGCCAGGAGACCGCCATCGGCAAACTGGCTCATGCCCACGGTGTTGGGTAATTCTACCCATTCATAGGCATCGGCATAGACGGCCAGATACCATTCATGCAGCGCGCGCGGATCGACCCCTGCCAGCATCGCGAAATTGCCTGTGACCATCAGCCGCTGGATATGGTGGGCATAGGCCTGTTCCCTCGTCTGGGTTACCGCCGCCTTGATGCAGGCCATGTCCGTTTGGGCCGTCCAGTAAAAATCTGGTAACGCACGGGTGTGAGCGAAGAAGTTGCTCTGCTCATAATCCGGCATTTTCAGCCAATAAATGCCGCGCACATATTCTCGCCAGCCGATGATCTGGCGGATGAAGCCCTCCGCGGCGTTGAGCGGCACGTCGCCCGCGCGATAGGCCGCTTCGACCGCCTTGCAAACGCGCAAGGGATCAAGCAGGCCGCAGTTGAGATATTGGGCTATGACGGCGTGATAGAGGAAGGGCTCTCCTGTCAGCATGGCATCCTGAAAATTGCCAAATTGCGGCAAAGCTTGCCGGACAAACGCCGCAAAGGCCTGCTCCGCCCCCTCACGGGTGACGGCAAACCAGAAGGGCGTCAGATCGCCGAAATGATTGCCGAACCGCGCTTCGACCAGTGCCAGAACCTTTTGCGTGATGGCGTCGGGCGCGCATGTTCTGGGCCGCGGCATGAACAAATCGGCAGAGGCGGGCTTGCGGTTTTCAGCATCGAAATTCCACTGGCCGCCCACCGGCCGATCGCCGTCCATCAACAGGCCGGTCTGGCGGCGCATGTCGCGGTAGAAATATTCCATGCGCAATTGTTTGCGGGCAGCCGCCCATTCCCGGAAAGCCGCTGGCGTGCACAAAAACCGATCATCGGGCAGGATATCGACCGGGATGGCAAAGCGGGCTGACCAACCCTTGAACATCTCGGCGACACGCCATTCGCCAGCCTCGGTAACGAGAATACGCTGTGGCCTCAGCTCGGCAATGGCATGGGCGATCTGATCGGTGAAGTTGCCCCTGTTGTGGGGCGCATTGAGCGGAACATAATCGACCGTCCATCCCAGCGCGCGCAGCTCGTCGGCAAAATGGCGCATGGCGGAAAACAGGAAGGCGATCTTTTTCTTGTGATGGCGGACGTAGCTTGCCTCG